>NZ_BAAFRV010000006.1:0-167051 GCF_045862035.1 Enterococcus hailinensis
ATCGAGGACTTAACCAAAAAAATTGATCTTGGCTGTTTGAATGTTTCTGATCCAGTTTTGAGTGAACGAAGTTTACTCAAACAAATAGTGTGGTGGCGATAGCGAGAAGGATACACCTGTTCCCATGTCGAACACAGAAGTTAAGCTTCTTAGCGCCGATTGTAGTGAGGGGTTGCCCCTTGTGAGATTAGGACGTCGCCACGCGTTTTCTTATGGAGGTTTAGCTCAGCTGGGAGAGCATCTGCCTTACAAGCAGAGGGTCAGCGGTTCGATCCCGTTAACCTCCATTTGAGCCGTTAGCTCAGTTGGTAGAGCATCTGACTTTTAATCAGAGGGTCACTGGTTCGAGCCCAGTACGGCTCATAAGTATATGCGGGTGTGGCGGAATTGGCAGACGCACTAGATTTAGGATCTAGCGCCTAACGGCGTGGGGGTTCAAGTCCCTTCACCCGCATTTCTATTTTTTTGTTTGTTGCCGGCTTAGCTCAGTTGGTAGAGCATCTGATTTGTAATCAGAGGGTCGAGGGTTCAAATCCTTTAGCCGGCACCATGCGGAAATAGCTCAGTGGTAGAGCACCACCTTGCCAAGGTGGGGGTCGCGGGTTCGAACCCCGTTTTCCGCTTTCCTGACCAGAGGAAAAAAACGCCGGGGTGGCGGAACTGGCAGACGCACAGGACTTAAAATCCTGCGGTGAGTGATCACCGTACCGGTTCGATTCCGGTCCTCGGCATTAATTAAATACGCACCCGTAGCTCAATTGGATAGAGTACTTGACTACGAATCAAGGGGTTAGAGGTTCGAGTCCTCTCGGGTGCATAGTTTTTTTTTTTATTTCCCGGGAAGTAGCTCAGCTTGGTAGAGTACTTGGTTTGGGACCAAGGTGTCGCAGGTTCGAATCCTGTCTTCCCGATAAAAGAAGGTAGATACCTTCTTTTTTTTTATCTAAATTTTTAAAGAAAAGCGTTCTTCTTTATTTCAGACTGTAAATTCGTTATAATTATGGTCAGTAATAGTCAATAGGAGGCGATATGGTGAGTAGAAATACCTCTGATTTGATCGAATCTTATTTGAAGGATATCTTAGAAAATAGTGAAATTATAGAAATTCGAAGAGCAGAAATGGCCCAACAATTTAATTGTGTACCATCACAAATAAACTATGTGATTAATACACGTTTTACGTTCCAGCGTGGATATTTAGTTGAAAGTAAACGTGGTGGTGGCGGGTATATCCGAATCAGCAAAGTTAAGATTTCCGATCAGCATTATTTTTTAGAACAGTTGATGGATTCGTTTAGTGGTGAAATTTCTGAAGCAAACGCATTTGGAATTATTCAAAAATTATTTGAAGAAGATATCATTACAGAGAATGAAGGCAATTTAATGTTAAGTGCAATTTCAAAAAATAGTTTAGGAATCAGTCAAATAGAGAATCGATTACGTGCAAGAATCCTTCATGGGTTTTTAGAGCGTTTAAGCTATGAAAAGAAGGAGTGAAGAATATGGATCAGCTATATACAGAACGTGCAAAAGCAGTATTAGCAATTGCTCAACAAGAAGCAAAATATTTCAAACACCGTTCAGTTGGCTCAGAACATTTATTGCTAGCCTTAGTGATCGAGCAACAAGGAATTGCTGGTAAAGCATTGCGTCAAATGAACTCAAATGAAAATGATATTCGTGAAGAAATTGAACACATGACTGGCTATGGGTCTGTTAAATCATATACTGAGGGTGGATATCTCCCGTATTCTCCACGTGCCAAACAAATTTTGATTTTTGCTGATGATGAAGCAAAACGGTTCAATGCAAAATTAGTTGGTACAGAACATATCTTATTAGGTTTATTGAGAGATGATGAAATTTTAGCTTCTCATATTTTAGTAAATCTGGGATTGAGTCTTCCAAAAATGCGTCAAACTTTATTGAAAAAAATGGGTGTGAGTGAGAATACTAACCAAGGAACTGCTAGTCGTAGAAAACCTACAGCCAAACCAACCCAAAGTAATGCTCAAGGGACGCCTACTTTAGATGGACTGGCTCGAGATCTAACAAAATTAGCTAAGGAAAAACGTTTGGATCCAGTAGTTGGACGTGATAATGAGGTTCGCCGGGTTGTTCAGATTTTAAGTCGTCGTACTAAAAACAATCCTGTCCTTGTCGGTGAGCCTGGTGTAGGTAAAACTGCTATTGTAGAAGGTTTGGCGCAACGAATTATTGCTGGTGACGTTCCTGAAGATATGCGTGGAAAGCGATTGATGATGCTTGATATGGGAGCGTTGGTTGCTGGAACAAAATATCGTGGTGAATTTGAAGATCGCTTGAAAAAAGTTATCGATGAAATCTATCACGATGGACAAATTATTTTGTTTATTGATGAATTGCATACATTGATTGGTGCTGGCGGAGCAGAAGGTGCAATTGATGCTTCCAATATTTTAAAACCGGCATTAGCTCGTGGTGAATTACAAACGATCGGTGCAACCACGTTAGATGAATATCAAAAATATATTGAAAAAGATTCTGCATTAGAACGTCGCTTTGCTCGAGTACAGGTTGAAGAACCAACTCCTGAAGAGGCGGAAGAGATATTAAAAGGATTAAGAGCTCGTTATGAAGAACATCATGGAGTCGAAATCACTGATGAAGCTCTTCATGCAGCTGTTTCGTTATCGGTTCGTTATATCAACTCTCGTCAATTACCAGATAAGGCCATTGACTTAATGGATGAATCTTCTGCTAAAGTTCGTTTAGATTCAACGGACGAAGTATCTGAGCTTTCAGAACTAGAAGAAGAAGTTCAAGATTTGGTAACTGAAAAAGAAAAAGCGATTCAAAATCAAGATTTTGAATCGGCAGCTCGTTTACGCTTACGCGAAAAACAGCTTTCAGAAATGTTAGAGCAAGCTAAAATCAAAGCTGCTAAACAAGAGACTGGTTATCTTGATCAAGTAACAGATGAAGATGTGGCAGCTGTTGTTTCTCAATGGACTGGTGTTCCGTTGCAACAATTAGAGAAAAAAGAAAGTCAACGATTATTAGATTTAGAAACTGTTTTGCATAAACGTGTAGTTGGCCAAGAAGAAGCTGTTAAAGCTATTTCAAGAGCTATCCGACGTGCTCGAAGTGGATTGAAAGATCCAAATCGTCCAATTGGTTCATTTATGTTTTTAGGACCAACGGGTGTAGGGAAAACAGAATTAGCCAAGGCATTAGCTGAAGCGATGTTTGGTAGTGAAGAAGCTTTAGTAAGAGTTGATATGTCTGAGTACATGGAAAAATATAGTACTAGTCGTTTGATTGGTTCGCCCCCAGGTTATGTGGGCTATGAAGAAGGTGGGCAATTGACCGAAAAAATTCGTCAAAAACCTTATTCAGTTATTCTATTGGATGAAGTCGAAAAGGCGCATCCGGATGTTTTCAATATCTTATTACAAGTATTAGATGATGGTCATTTGACTGATTCGAAAGGTCGAAAGGTTGATTTCCGCAATACGATTCTAATCATGACTTCTAACATCGGTGCAACAGAGCTTCGTGAAGAAAAAAATGTTGGTTTCAATGCGAAAGATATCACGAAAGATCATTCAGCTATGGAGAAACGAATCCTAGAAGAATTGAAGAAAAGTTTCCGACCAGAGTTTATCAATCGAATCGATGAAACTGTTGTCTTTAAATCGTTAGATCAAGAACAAATCCATGAAATTGTAAAAATCATGAGTCGCTCAGTTTTAGAACGAATGAATGAGCATGAAATAAAAGTGAAAATCACGCCAGCTGCATATGATGTTATTGGTAAAGTTGGTTTTGATCCTGAATATGGAGCTCGCCCAATACGTCGTGCACTGCAAAAAGAAATTGAAGACCGTTTAGCTGAGGCTTTGTTATCGGGGCAAATTCAATTAGGAGATGCTGTAACGATTGGTGCAAGTAAAGGTAAAATCACGTTAACAGTTAAAAATCCGAAAGAAGAAAAAATTCCAGCAAATGTATAAATTGGAAAGAGGCAGGACAGCGTTCCGGCCTCTTTTTGTATGTATATTCTTAAATCTTTCTATTAGCGTTAGTTGGAAACTTTTAAAAGCTGTGATAGTATGGGAAAGTCTAAAAGAAGACCAATCAGCTGAGTTAAGATTAATTATTTTATTAAAAATAATTAGCAACATCAGGTCATTGGCAGATAGGTGAAGGGCAACTCATCTTTTTGAGTGTAATCACCGAGTGAAATTGGGAGGACAACAAATGATCGAAGTAATTGCGACAGCTGAATCAATGGCGCAAGCCGAAGAATTATTAGCTGCCGGAGTAGATACCTTATACATTGGCGAAGAAGAGTATGGTTTACGACTGCCACATTCTTTTACGAGAACAGAACAAAAGCAATTGATTGAATCAGCACACGCTAAAGGTAAAAAAGTGAATATTGCTGTCAATGGGATCATGCATCCTGATAAGATGAAAAAAATTCCAGAATATCTAGATTTTTTAGCCGAAGTAAAACCGGATAATATCGTTGTTGGGGATACTGGGGTAATCTTTTTATTACAAAACTATGATTTATCCTATATCTATGATGCGGAAACACTAGTGACGAATGCGCGCCAAATCAATTTTTGGCATAAAAAAGGTGCGGTCGGAGCTGTATTAGCACGTGAAGTTCCTTTCGAAGAAATGAAAACTTTAAAACAGCATGTTGAAGTGCCAACGGAAGTTTTGGTCTACGGCGCTACATGTATCCACCAGTCAAAACGTCCTTTACTAAATAATTATTTCAATTATACAAAACAAACGGAAGAATCATCGAAAGACCGCGGATTATTTATTTCAGAACCGAAAAAGGCAGAAACACATTACTCTATCTATGAAGATCAACATGGGACACATATTTTTGCCGATAATGATGTCAACTTAATTAATGAAGTTGACGAGTTAGCTCAAACAGGTTATCAAACATGGAAATTAGATGGATTATTTACTCCTGGAAATCAATTTGTAGAAGTAGCTAAGGCATTTATTTCTGCAAAACTAGCGCTTGAAACAGGAACTTGGGATGAAAAAGCTCAACTTGCTGCTCAGCAATTAATCCAAAAAAATCATCCAGTCGAACGTGGAATGGATACTGGTTTTTATCACTTAGATCCCAATGCAATTAAATAAAGAAATTTAGAACTAGGAGCAACAATATGACAAAGAGAAATTTAAAACGGCCGGAAGTTTTAGCTCCAGCCGGTACATTAGAAAAATTAAAAACAGCAATCCATTATGGGGCAGATGCGGTCTATATTGGCGGCGATGCTTACGGGTTGCGTTCACGTGCGGGAAATTTTTCATTTGAAGAGATGGAAGAAGGCGTGGCTTTTGCCAAAAAATATGGTGCAAAAGTTTATGTAGCCGCAAATATGGTAACCCATGAAGGAAATGAAAAGGGTGCAGGAGACTTTTTTAAAAAATTACGTGATATTGGTATCTCAGCTGTAATCGTTTCTGATCCTGCGCTGATTGAAATTTGTGCTACAGAAGCACCGGGATTGGAAATTCATTTATCTACTCAAGCTTCTGCCACAAATGCGGAAACTTTGAAATTTTGGCAAAATGAAGGATTGGAACGGGTTGTATTAGCTCGTGAAGTATCGATGGAGGAGTTAGCTGAAATTCGTCGCAATACAGATATCCAAATCGAAGCCTTCATTCATGGAGCAATGTGTATTTCTTATTCTGGCCGTTGTACGTTATCGAACCATATGTCGATGCGTGATGCTAATCGTGGTGGATGTTCACAATCATGTCGCTGGAAATATGATTTATTTGATATGCCTTTTGCTCAAGAACATCGTTCTTTAACCGAAAATGGTGATGTGACGGAAGAATTTTCAATGAGTGCGGTTGATATGACAATGATCGAACATATCCCCGACTTAATTGAAAATGGCGTTGATAGTCTAAAAATCGAAGGTCGCATGAAATCGATCCATTATGTCTCAACTGTCGCAAACGTTTATAAAGCAGCGGTTGATAGTTATATTGCTGACCCGGATAATTATGTCTGTAAGCAAGAATGGATCGACGAATTATGGAAAGTTGCACAACGAGAATTGGCAACGGGTTTTTATTACAATGTGCCAACTGAAAATGAACAGTTATTTGGACCGCGTCGTAAAATTCCGGTTTATAAATTTATTGGTGAAGTATTAAGCTACGATGAAACAACGGGGATTGCTACTGTTCGTCAGCGGAATCATTTTTCTGTAGGAGATGAAATCGAATTTTATGGACCAAACTTCCATCATTTCGAACAAACAATTACAGAAATGAAAAATGATGAAGGGGAATCGATCGACCGAGCCCCCAACCCAATGATGATTTTAACGCTACCAGTGGCACAACCAGTTAAACCTGGAGATATGATCCGCAAGAAAAAAGACTAAGTGATTCTTAGTCTTTTTTCTTTTTGTATTTTTTATCAAAAGAAAAGTGTTGTTGAGATTAAAAATAGTTAGGCAAAAAAGAATTAATTTTTCAAAGAATGTATTAAAATAGAGATATTGAGTTTATACGCCAGTGCTATTTTTCAACGGGCATGACTGAGTGATTTTTACATAATAAATGAGAACTGTAGATACTTATTAAAATAAGACCATCAAATAAAGGTAACTAGGAGGCAAATGAATGAAAGAGTATGATTATATCGTCGTTGGCGGAGGTAGTGGCGGAATTGCATCTGCTAATCGAGCTGGTATGCACGGCGCAAAAGTTTTATTGATTGAAGGCAATAAAATCGGTGGCACATGCGTCAATGTGGGCTGTGTTCCTAAAAAAGTGATGTGGCAAGCCAGCAGCATGTTAGAAATGATCGAACGGGATGTACCAGGCTATGGTATCCAAGCAGAAGTTGGGAAATTTGATTTCAAAGAATTAGTTGCCCGACGTGAAAAATACATTGATTTTTTACATGGGGCTTATTATCGCGGATTAGACAGTAATAATGTGGAACGAATTGAAGGATATGCTACGTTTGCATCTGATCATGTGATCACAGTCAATGGGGAAGAATATACGGCAACTAATGTGCTGATTGCAACTGGCGGACGTCCTAGTCAAATGAAAATTCCTGGTGGAGAATTTGCCATCGATTCTAATGGCTTCTTTGAATTAACAGAACAACCAAAAGACATCGTTGTTCTAGGAGCTGGGTATATTGCGGCTGAATTAAGCGGTGTATTACAAGGAATGGGTACGCAAGTCCATTGGGCTTTTCGTCATAGTCGTCCATTGCGAACCTTTGATACGATGTTAGCTGATAATTTGGTAGAAATTTATCGCGACAACGGAATGAAACTTTATGATCATCATGTAGCAAAAGAAATTAAACGAACAGAAGATGGACGATATACGGTTCATTTTGAAAATGGCAATACGCTCTCGGGTGAATATGTGCTGTTTGCTGGCGGACGCATTCCAAATACAGATCAATTAGGATTAGAAAACACTTCGGTCACATTAAATGAAAAAGGTTTTGTGATCGTTGATAAATTTCAAAATACGACCAGTGAAGGAGTTTACGCAGTTGGCGATGTTATTGGAAAAATCGATTTGACACCAGTGGCCATTGCTGCCGGCCGTCGATTATCTGAACGAGTTTTTAATGGAAAAACAGAAGAGTTTTTAGATTATGAAAATGTTCCAACAGTGATCTTTACGCATCCAACGATGGCAACTATCGGTTTGTCTGAAGAAACGGCTATAGAGCGTTATGGAAAAGAGCAAATCAAAATCTATCATTCTCGTTTTACACCGATGTATTTTGCTTTAGGTGACTATCGTCAAAAATGTGATATGAAATTAGTCTGTCTTGGTGAAGAAGAAAAAATCATTGGACTTCATGCGATCGGTATCGGTGTTGATGAAATGCTACAAGGATTCGCAGTAGCGATCAAAATGGGTGCAACGAAAAAAGATTTCGATGATACAGTAGCGATCCATCCAACTGGTAGTGAAGAATTCGTTACAATGAGATAAATAAAAAGCTTTGCCATGATGGCAAAGCTTTTTTTTATTGAATCGAACTCAAGCTGATCTCACCAGAAGAAAGTGTCATTTGTTCATCACCTAAATCTACGACTAGTTCACCTGTATCGGTAATTGCGACGGCTGTACCAAAATAGTTTTTTTCTTTACGCTTAAAAGTAATTTTTTTACCTAAGACAAACGATTTTTCACGGTACAGTGCTAAATAGTTTTCAGGTTCTGCTAATAGCGTAAAGAATTGATTCCAAATATCGATAATCAATTGGTTTCGTGTGCAATTTGGTTGTCCATCAGGAAATAAAGAAGAGGCTTTTGATTGTATCTCATTAGGGAAATCTTCTTGAGGGATAGAGAAATTGATCCCCATACCAATGATGATATATTTTAAAGAATTCGTTTCGATATCTGTCATCGCCTCAGAGAGGATACCGGCAACTTTTTTTTGATTGATATAAATATCATTGACCCATTTGATTTGACTATTTACACCCAAATGTTCATCAATCGCTTTTGCGACGGCAACAGCCATCAACACGGTATACTGGGGTAATTCTTGTAATTGTTCTTTTGGTTCTAATAACAAACTCATATAAATCCCTTGCTGCTTCACGGCAAAGAAGGGACGATTGAATCTGCCGTGAGGAGCTTCTTGCATATCAGCAACGATCAATAAAGGAGATTTTTTTCCGTCGATTACGGATAATTGCGCATCTTTCATCGTGGAAGCCGACGTTTCTAAAACGGTCACGTCCAGAGGTTGTTGGATCTGAGTTTTGATTTCGTCAGCATCTAGGATATCAGAAGAATGATAACGATAACCCGTAGCTAAATGTTGAATCTGATACCCTTTTTTTTCTAGTTCTTTGATGGCTTTCCAAATAGCCGTTCGGGAAACGCCCAGTTCTTGTGCTAATGCTTCGCCGGATAAGATTTCGTCAGTAGATTTTAAACGAGCTAATATTTTTTCTTTAGTAGACAAGGGGACACCTCCATTGGTTTTACGGTATTTTTCTATGGGCTCAGTGTAACAAAAAAGCAGACTACATAAAAGTAGTCTGCAAAGAAAGAAGGATTTTACTGCTAAAATTAACTAAGTAGTAAAGCATCATCTTTTAATTCAACACCGGAGTTTTGTTGGAACATTTCCATCAATTTCGGTACAGTTAAATGTTGTTTTTCTTCTTGTTTTAAATCCAAAGCGATTTGACCTTGATGGAGCATGATCAAACGGTTTCCGTAGCGGATCGCATCTTCCATATTGTGGGTAACCATGAAGGCCGTTAATTCTTGTTCACGAATCAATCGTTCAGTCAATTCCATTACAGTTAAAGAAGTTTTTGGATCGAGTGCCGCAGTGTGTTCATCTAATAAGATCAAATCTGGTCGTTGCAAGGTAGCCATCAACAGAGTGATCGCTTGGCGTTGACCGCCAGAAAGCAATCCGATTTCTGCATCTAACCGATTTTCTAAATTTAGATTTAACATTGCTAGTTGTTCTTTGAAGAAGTTTCGATCTTTACTTTTGACGCCTTTTGAGAAACCACGTTTATGACCGCGTTTCATAGCTAGCGCTAAGTTTTCTTGAACAGATAGACGTACAGCAGTCCCCATCTTAGGATCTTGGAAAACACGGCTAATTTTTTTTGAACGACGAGTAACGGAATATTTTGTGATCTCTTCTTCGTTTAAGAACATTTGGCCTTCTTCAATTGGTAAAGTTCCAGCTACACTGTTCAACAAGGTCGATTTTCCAGCACCATTACCACCGATGATCGTTACAAATTCGCCAGGGGCTAAACTAAGATTGATTCCTTTTAAGGCATGGTTTTCATTATTTGTCCCACGCTCAAAATATTGATGTAGGTTACTAATTCTTAAGACTGGTTGCATTTTGTTTTTCCCCTTTCTTTTTTGGTGTGAATTTTGAACGGATCTGCGGCAAGGAAAGGCAAAGAACCAAGACGATTGCTGAGGCTAATTTAGAATCCGTTGGTTGTACATTCATTTCGAATACTAGAGCTAAGATAAAGCGGTAGATGATGGCCCCGGCAACGATTGTTGCTAGACGAATGCCGATCGATTTGTTTCGCAATAATACTTCTGCAATGATGATTGATGCTAAACCAATAACGATCGTTCCAACACCGGAATTTAAATCAGCAAAGCCGTTGTTTTGTGCCAAAAGTGCACCTGATAATGCGATGCTACCATTTGAGATCATGTAACCGACTAATTTCATATTTTCTGTTCGAATACCATTTGCTTCACTCATATCAGGATTATCCCCTGTAGCGCGTACCGCCAAACCAATTTCAGTTTGGAAAAACAAGACTAGAAGTAGGATAACTAAAACAACAATCAAAAGGCCAATCAAAATGACGGCATTGTTTTTTGTTAAGCCTGTATTTTGAGCAGCAGTGAAGACGGTACTCTCGCCAAGTAAAGCGATGTTTGGCGCTCCCATAACTCGAGAGGTAATGGAGTAAAGGCCCGTCATAGTGATGATTCCAGCTAATAAAGCAGGGATTTTAAATTTGGTATTCAAAATTCCGGTCACTAGACCTGCTAGCATGCCGCCGCAAAAGGCTAATAAAGTAGCAAGGATGGGATTCAATCCGTTCACAATCCCGATTGCGGCAATCCCGCCGCCTAAAGGAAAGCTTCCTTCAGCGGTAAGATCAGCAATATCTAAAATACGAAAAGTTAAGTACACTCCGATCGCTAGTAACGACCAAAGCAATCCTTGAGACGTCGAGGATAATAACAAAGAGATAACATTCATGGTTTTTCCTTCTTTCTAAAGCCTATCTATTTTGGTTCTTTAATACTGTCTGGATCAATTCCTAAAGCTTTAGCCATATCTTTATTGACCACTAATTTTAAAGTATCTGCTGATTCTACAGGTGTATCTGCTGGTTTCGCATCACCATCTAAGATTTTTGCGGCCATTTTACCAGTTTGTTTTCCAAGAGCTTCATAGTCGATTCCGACGGTTGCCAAGCCGCCTTCATTAATTTGTTCCGCCGATCCAGCAACTAATGGAATTTTCTTTTCTTTTACTACATCGCCGATAACAGCGGCAGCACTAGCAAAGGTATTATCAGTTGGAACATAGATGCCATCGACATCACTAGCTAATGATTCAGTGACTTGCTGCACGTCATTTGTTGTGTTTGCGGTTTTTACTTTGACATCAACTCCAGCTTTTTTTAATGCTTTTTCAGCTAGGTCTGCTTGAATCTTAGAGTTGGCTTCACCAGCGTTGTACATGATTCCGATCGTTTTAGCATCGGGAATAATGGATAAAAGCAAGTCGACTTGTTTATCGATTGGTACCATATCAGTTGTACCCGTCACGTTTCCCCCCGGTTCTTTATCACTTTTTACTAATTTTGCTTCTTTTAAATCAGTAACAGCTGTGACAGCGATTGGGATATCCGTCGTAGCATTTAATAATGATTGAGCTGCTGGAGTCGCGATTCCTAGTAGCAGGTCTGGGTCATCTTTAATCAATTTTTCACTCATACTCTTCAAGTTGTCTTGGTTATTCTGGGCATTTTGGTAATCGATTTTCAAATTATCGCCCTCTTTGTAGCCACCTTCGGCTAATCCTTCTTTAAAACCTTCATAGGCATTGTCTAACGATGCATGCTGAACTAATTGTAAAACGCCCACATGCTTCATATTGTCATCGCTTGCGCTATCCTGGCTTCCGCAAGCACCTAACATCAATAAACTAACCAATCCAATTCCTGCTAATACTGTCTTTTTCATCTTTTTTCTCTCCTTTATAGTAAAAAAATCACCCACCTAGAAGTATAGAAATTCTAAGTGGGTGATATGAATGCAAGAAAGTATTATGCTTCAGCCACTTAGATTTCTCTATGCGGCCGGCGGTACGTCAAAATTCTCTAGCCATCATAGATACAAAAAACACTTAGGTCGTTTGTATCCATTCAATGAATACAAACCTATCTAAAATAGCTAAAGTAATAGCGGTTATTCAGTTGTAAGTTTTGTGTGTTCAACATAAGAACAACCTCCAACGTGTTAAGATGTACATTAGTATACGTGAAGAAAAATGAGATGTCAATAATAAAAGGGAGAATATTCAGAATATTCGAAAATGTAAATCATATGATAAAGCGATTGGTTTACTGAAAATGTTAAGAAAAGGTTGCGTGGTGAGTTACTAGCCTTTGAAGCTATTGACTTTTATGTTAAATTTATGTATTATATTAATTTGCTAAAACTATCTGAAATGATAAAAGGCAGGAACGAAATATTGTCCGTTCCGGCTTTTAATAGGAAACAAAAGTAGAAGCTCGCGAATATGTCTTCAAGAGAATGTTCTATTTTTGGTTTTTTTTTGCCTAAAAGCCGCAAAAAATGTCGGGTGTTACATTAATTTAATTTTTGTAACATGAATGTAATTTATCTTCGGATCGGTTTTCAAAACTTTTAAGAGGGGTGAAGAACTTGGCTGGACACGTAGTAAAATACGGGAAACACCGAGAACGTAGAAGCTTCGCACGAATCAGTGAAGTGTTGGAATTACCGAATTTGATCGAAATTCAAACAGATTCTTATCAATGGTTCCTAGATGAGGGCTTGCAAGAAATGTTTGAAGACATTTTGCCAATTGAAGACTTTAATGGAAACTTGTCACTTGAGTTTGTTGACTATGAATTAAAAGAACCTAAATACACGGTAGCGGAGGCTCGTTCACACGATGCAAACTATTCTGCGCCATTACATGTTGTATTACGTTTAGTAAACCGCGAAACTGGTGAAATCAAATCTCAAGAAGTATTCTTTGGTGATTTCCCATTAATGACTGAACAAGGAACCTTTATCATCAACGGAGCAGAACGTGTTATTGTATCCCAATTAGTTCGTTCTCCTGGCGTTTATTTCCATGGAAAAGTGGATAAAAATGGTAAAGAAGGCTTTGGTTCAACTGTTATCCCTAACCGTGGAGCATGGTTAGAAATGGAAACAGATGCTAAAGACATCTCATATGTACGTATCGACCGTACACGTAAGATTCCTTTGACGACTTTAGTTCGTGCATTAGGTTTTGGTTCAGATGATACGATTTTTGAAATTTTCGGCGAAAGTGAATCATTACGTAACACAATCGAGAAAGACTTGCACAAAAATCCAAGTGATTCTCGTACAGAAGAAGGTTTGAAAGACTTATATGAACGTTTACGTCCTGGTGAACCTAAAACAGCAGACAGCTCTCGTAGTTTGTTAACTGCTCGTTTCTTTGATCCAAAACGTTATGACTTAGCTAATGTTGGTCGTTACAAAGTAAACAAAAAATTAGATCTTAAAACCCGTCTATTGAATTTAACATTAGCAGAAACGCTAGTGGATCCTGAAACAGGCGAAATCATCGTTGAAAAAGGGACTGTTCTTACACACCAAGTAATGGAAGAAACACTTGGCGAACGTTTAGAAAACGGCTTGAATTCAGTGACTTATTATCCAACAGATGATGCAGTCGTGACTGATCCAATGACTGTTCAAGTCATCAAAGTCTTTTCACCAAAAGATCCTGAACGTGAAGTAACAGTGATCGGTAATAACTATCCTGATTCTTCAGTTCGCACGGTTCGTCCGGCAGATATCATTGCTTCAATGAGCTATTTCTTAAACTTAATGGAAGGTATCGGCAATGTCGATGATATCGACCATTTAGGAAATCGTCGTATCCGTTCAGTAGGTGAATTATTACAAAATCAATTCCGTATTGGTTTAGCTCGTATGGAACGTGTTGTTCGCGAACGTATGTCGATTCAAGATCAAGAAACATTGACACCACAACAATTGATCAATATTCGTCCAGTTGTTGCTAGTATCAAAGAATTCTTCGGTTCTTCTCAGTTGTCACAGTTCATGGACCAAACCAATCCTCTAGGGGAATTGACACACAAACGTCGTCTATCTGCCTTAGGACCTGGTGGTTTGACTCGTGACCGTGCCGGATATGAAGTTCGAGACGTTCACTATTCTCACTATGGTCGTATGTGTCCGATTGAAACGCCCGAAGGTCCAAACATCGGGTTGATCAATAGTTTGGCTTCATACGCGAAAGTGAATAAATTTGGGTTTATCGAAACACCTTATCGTCGTGTGGATCGTTCAACTGGTCGAGTAACCGATAAAATCGATTACTTAACTGCTGATATCGAAGACCATTACGTTGTTGCCCAAGCAAACAGCAAGTTAAACGAAGATGGCACTTTCGCAGAGGAAGTTGTTATGGCTCGTGCTACTTCTGAAAACTTGGAAGTAACGATCGATAAAGTGGATTACATGGATGTATCACCAAAACAAGTAGTTGCAGTCGCTACTGCATGTATTCCGTTCTTAGAAAACGATGACTCTAACCGTGCCTTGATGGGTGCCAACATGCAGCGTCAAGCAGTACCTTTGATCAATCCTAAGTCTCCTTGGGTTGGTACGGGTATGGAATACAAAGCTGCTCATGACTCAGGTGCAGCTTTACTATGTAAACACGATGGTGTTGTTGAATTTGTTGATGCTCACGAAGTTCGTGTACGTCGCGACAATGGCGCATTAGATAAATACGACATCACAAAATTCCGTCGTTCAAACTCTGGGACTAGCTACAATCAACGTCCATTAGTTGAATTAGGCGAAAAAGTCGATACTGGCGATATCTTAGCTGATGGACCATCTATGGAAAACGGCGAATTGGCTTTAGGTCAAAATGTTGTCGTAGCCTTCATGACTTGGGAAGGTTACAACTATGAAGATGCGATCATCATGAGCCGTCGTTTAGTAAAAGACGATGTCTACACTTCTGTCCATATCGAAGAGTATGAATCAGAAGCACGTGATACTAAATTAGGACCTGAAGAAATCACACGCGAAATCCCTAATGTTGGGGAAGACGCATTGAAGAACTTAGATGAAATGGGTATTATCCGTATCGGTGCAGAAGTACAAGATGGCGATTTACTAGTTGGTAAAGTAACACCTAAGGGTGTTACTGAATTATCTGCTGAAGAACGTCTATTACATGCGATCTTTGGCGAAAAAGCCCGCGAAGTTCGTGATACTTCTCTACGTGTACCTCACGGCGGCGGCGGTATCGTTCACGACGTGAAGATCTTTACACGTGAAGCAGGCGATGAATTATCTCCAGGTGTGAATATGTTAGTGCGCGTTTATATCGTGCAAAAACGTAAGATCCATGAAGGTGATAAAATGGCCGGTCGTCACGGAAACAAAGGGGTCGTATCTCGCATCATGCCTGAAGAAGATATGCCATTCTTACCAGACGGTACACCAGTTGATATCATGTTGAACCCATTAGGGGTACCATCACGTATGAATATCGGACAAGTATTGGAATTACACTTAGGGATGGCTGCTCGCCAACTAGGTATCCATGTTGCAACACCGGTCTTCGATGGTGCGCAAGATGGTGATGTTTGGGAAACTGTCCGTGAAGCTCGTATGGCTGCGGATGCTAAAACTGTTCTTTACGATGGACGTACTGGTGAACCATTTGATAACCGTATCTCTGTCGGTGTAATGTACATGATCAAATTGGCCCACATGGTCGACGATAAATTACATGCTCGTTCAATCGGACCATACTCTCTTGTTACACAACAACCATTGGGTGGTAAAGCTCAATTTGGTGGACAACGTTTCGGAGAAATGGAAGTTTGGGCATTAGAAGCATATGGTGCTGCTTATACATTACAAGAAATCTTGACTTACAAATCAGATGATGTAGTCGGTCGTGTAAAAACTTACGAAGCCATCGTCAAAGGTGAACCTATTCCAAAACCAGGAGTACCTGAATCTTTCCGCGTATTAGTGAAAGAATTACAAGCACTTGGTTTAGATATGCAAGTCTTAGATATCAACGATAAAGAAATCGAGTTACGTGACATGGATGACGATGATGATGATTTGATCACAGTAGACGCTTTGACAAAATATGCAGAACAACAACAATCTGCTAAAGAAGTCAAAGAACAAGCTGCTGCTGAAAAAGCAGAACAAAAATCTGATTTGATCCAAGAAATCGAAACTGCCGAAGACTTATAAGAGTCACACTTGCCATACGTAAGTCAGCTGATCATTAGCTGACTTACGATAATATGAATTGGAGGGAAACCCTTTTGATCGATGTAAATAAATTCGAAAGTATGCAAATAGGTTTGGCTTCTCCTGAAAAAATCAGAAGCTGGTCATACGGTGAAGTAAAAAAACCGGAAACCATTAACTATCGTACATTGAAACCTGAACGCGAAGGTTTGTTCGATGAAAGAATTTTTGGGCCTACCAAAGACTGGGAATGTGCCTGTGGTAAATACAAACGGATCCGTTATAAAGGAATCGTCTGCGACCGTTGTGGCGTTGAAGTCACACGTTCAAAAGTTCGTCGTGAACGTATGGGTCATATCGAATTAGCAGCTCCTGTAACACATATCTGGTATTTCAAAGGAATTCCTTCTCGTATGGGTCTTGTATTAGACATGAGCCCACGTGCGTTAGAAGAAATCATCTACTTTGCATCATATGTCGTAATCGATCCAGGCAATACTAGCCTAGAGAAAAAACAATTATTAACTGAACGTGAATACCGTGAAAAACGTGAACAATACGGTCAAGAATTCCAAGCGGCAATGGGTGCTGAAGCCATCAAACAACTACTTGATAAAGTAGACTTAGAAGGCGAAACTGTTGAATTAAAAGAAGAATTGAAAACTGCTCAAGGACAAAAACGTACACGTGCCATCCGTCGTTTAGATGTTTTAGAAGCATTCCGTTCTTCAGGAAACCTTCCTAGCTGGATGGTTATGGATGTTATTCCTGTCATCCCGCCAGATCTACGTCCAATGGTACAATTAGAAGGTGGCCGTTTTGCTACGAGTGACTTGAATGATCTGTATCGTCGTGTGATCAACCGTAACAACCGTTTGAAACGTTTGTTAGACTTGAATGCGCCAAACATCATTGTTCAAAATGAAAAACGGATGCTTCAAGAAGCTGTCGATGCATTGATCGATAATGGTCGTCGTGGCCGTCCAGTTACTGGACCAGGTAACCGCCCATTAAAATCTTTATCTCACATGTTGAAAGGGAAACAAGGTCGTTTCCGTCAAAACTTATTGGGTAAACGTGTCGATTACTCTGCTCGTTCAGTTATCGTTGTTGGACCATTCTTGAAAATGTATCAATGTGGTCTACCAAAAGAAATGGCAATCGAATTGTTCAAACCTTTCGTTATGAAAGAATTAGTTCAACGTGAAATTGCTTCAAATATCAAAAATGCGAAACGTAAAATCGAACGTCAAGAAGACGTTGTATGGGATATCTTAGAAGAAGTTATCAAAGAACACCCTGTTTTACTTAACCGGGCACCGACACTTCATAGATTAGGTATCCAAGCATTCGAACCGATCTTAGTTGAAGGTCGTGCAATCCGTCTTCACCCATTAGTATGTGAAGCCTACAATGCCGATTTCGATGGAGACCAAATGGCCGTCCATTTACCTCTAGGTGAAGAAGCTCAAGCAGAAGCTCGTATGTTGATGCTTGCTGCTACACATATCTTGAACCCTAAAGATGGTAAACCAGTAGTAACACCATCTCAAGATATGGTCTTAGGTAACTATTACCTAACAATGGAAGAAGAAGGCCGTGAAGGCGAAGGAATGATCTTCCGTGACATGAATGAAGCTGTCCTAGCATGGCGTAATGGATACGTTCACTTACACTCACGTGTAGCTGTTGATCCTAATACATTAGGCGACAAGCCATTCACTGAAGAACAAAAAGAACGTATGCTGATCACAACTGTTGGTAAAATCATCTTCAATGAGATCATGCCACAAGAGTTCCCTTACTTGAACGAACCAACTGATTTCAACTTAACAAAACGTACACCTGACAAATATTTTGTCGAAAAGGGTACAGATATTCCTGCAGTAATCAAAAAACAAGAAATCATCTTGCCATTCAAGAAGAAAAATCTTGGAAATATCATTGCTGAAGTCTTCAAACGTTTCAAAGTCACTGATACATCCATGATGCTTGACCGTATGAAAGACCTTGGTTACAAACACTCAACTCATGCTGGTATGACTGTTGGTATCGCTGATATCATGGCTTTAGCTGAGAAACAAGAAATCATCGATAATGCCCATAAACAAGTGGCTACGATCACGAAACAATTCCGTCGTGGTTTGATTACGGATGATGAACGTTATGAACGTGTTATCGCTGTTTGGAATGCAGCGAAAGATGAAATCCAACAACGACTAATGGAATCATTAGATGCGAAGAACCCAATCTTCATGATGTCTGATTCTGGAGCCCGTGGTAACATCTCCAACTTTACTCAGCTTGCTGGTATGCGTGGCTTGATGGCCGCTCCGAATGGTCAAATCATGGAATTGCCAATCATTTCTAACTTCCGTGAAGGTCTATCTGTCTTGGAAATGTTTATCTCTACCCATGGGGCTCGTAAAGGGATGACCGATACTGCCTTGAAGACAGCCGATTCAGGTTACTTAACTCGTCGTTTAGTTGACGTTGCTCAAGATGTTATCGTACGTGAAGAAGATTGTGGTACTGACCGCGGTCTAGAAATCTCTGCGATCCGTGAAGGTAACGAAATTATTGAATCATTAGAAGAACGTCTAGTTGGACGTTATACTCAAAAATCAGTGAAACATCCTGAAACAGGTGAAGTATTACTTCCTGCTGATGCTTTGATCAGCGAAGAAGATGCAAAACGCATCCTTGATGCAGGCGTTGAGAAATTAACGATCCGTTCAGTCTTCACATGTAATACAAAACATGGTGTATGTAAACATTGTTACGGCCGTAACTTAGCAACTGGAGACGACGTTGAAGTCGGTGAAGCAGTTGGTACGATCGCTGCCCAATCAATCGGTGAACCTGGTACTCAATTAACCATGCGTACATTCCATACCGGTGGGGTTGCCGGAGACGATATCACACAAGGTCTTCCTCGTGTCCAAGAAATCTTCGAAGCACGTAATCCTAAAGGTTTGGCTGTCATCACTGAAGTTACTGGTGAGGTAGTAGAAATCGTTGAAGATGCAGCAACTCGTTCGAAAGAAGTCACTGTCAAAGGTGAAACAGATACTCGTACGTACACTGTTCCTTATACATCTCGTATGAAAGTTGTCGAAGGCGACATGGTTCATCGTGGTGCACAATTGACAGAAGGTTCAATCGATCCTAAACACTTGTTGCAAGTTCGTGATGTTATCTCAGTTGAAACATACTTATTACGTGAAGTTCAACGTGTTTACCGTATGCAAGGGGTAGAAATCGGCGACAAACATATCGAAGTAATGGTTCGTCAAATGTTGCGTAAAGTCCGCGTTATGGATCCAGGTGACACAGACATCTTACCAGGTACATTACTTGATATTGCTGATTTCAAAGATCAAAACTACACTACATTGGTTTCTGGTGGAACTCCAGCAACATCTCGTCCAGTCTTGCTTGGTATTACAAAAGCATCATTGGAAACAAACAGTTTCTTATCTGCTGCATCATTCCAAGAAACAACTCGCGTCTTGACCGATGCTGCGATCCGCGGTAAGAAAGATCCATTACTTGGATTGAAAGAAAATGTTATTATCGGTAAAATCATTCCTGCTGGTACAGGTATGGCAACTTACCGTAATATGGAACCAAAAGAAGTCGTTGTAGCAAGCGAAAATGTGTATAGTATCTCTGATATTGAAGCACAAATGGCTGCTGAAGATGCTTTGAACAATCCATTAAGCTAATTTTTACATTTGATTTTGTAGCGAAATTGAACGGAATCAAATAAAATATGTCAAAAAAGACCATAAGATTCGTTTAGAATCTTGTGGTCTTTTTATTTTCACGGTATTATAGGAAAGTATTTGCATAAATGAGAGCGGTAACTTTAAAGAGATATTAAATTTCGTTTAGAGCAATGAATAAAACCTATTGTTATAGCGGTCTTTATGAGAAAATAACTTGAAAATATATGGATATGATGTTTGAGGTGTGGCATGAGCAAAGCGAAGAAAATTATTTTGATCGTCATTGGGATCATTGTGGTACTTGTCGGCGGCATAAGTGTTTATTTATTAAAGGTGAACAGTGATGTCGATCAGGCCGTATCGAAAATGACGAAGACAGTCAAATATACAAATAAGCGATCAGATACAGTTGATTTAAACAATGGGGAGCCTTTCTCTATTTTATTGATGGGAACAGATACTGGCGACAAGGGTCGAACATATCAAGGACGTTCAGATTCAATGATGGTCGTAACGATCAATCCTAAAAAGAAACAAACGATCATGACGAGTTTGGATCGTGATATTTATACTCAAATGGTTGGCTATAAAGGGGATGAAAATACCTATGTAGCAGAGGGCGATACGTACTATGATAAGTTAAATGCAGCGTATTCTTTAGGCGGCACTAAAATGGCGATCGAATCAGTCCAAAAAATGATGGATATTCCCATCGACCATTATGTGGAAATCAACATGAAAGGTCTAAAATCTTTAGTTGATGCTGTTGGCGGAATCGAAGTCGATAATAAAATTGAATTTACATTAGATGGTGTTCACCTGAAGAAGGGTAAGCAGACGTTAGATGGCAGACATGCATTGGAATATGTTCGGATGCGACATGAAGATCCAAAAGGGGATGTCGGACGTCAAGCACGGCAACGAGAAATTTTAACGAAGATCGTAAAAAAAATGATTTCAGTGGATTCTGTGACGCAATATAAAAAATATTTGCGCGCTGTTGAAGATTATGTCCGTACTGATCTAACATGGAATCAAATGTTGACGGTAGCTAAAGATTATACTCCCGCAGCAGAAACAATCAAGCAAACTCAGGTAGAAGGTAACGGGGAAATGATCCAAGGGATTTATTTCCAAATCTTAGGTCTGAATAGCTTGTTGGAAGATCAAAACACCTTAAAAAAACAATTAGGCTTACCGACGAAAAAAGAGTTGCCTAATTATGACGAAGACGATACGAATCAGTTGTTCTTTGATGACAGTGATGTCAAAGTCAGCGCTGGAACGCATTATGATTACACCGGCTACGGGAACATCTTATATCCAATCGATAGTGAAAATTATTAGAACTTGAGCGATTGCTCAAGTTCTTTTTTTTGGATTTATTTAATCAATGAGCAGATTGATATCTATTTTTTGAGAAAGGACTATGATAAGAGAAAAGGAGGCTGATTGTATGAAAGAAGAAACAGCGATATTTGCCGGTGGTTGTTTTTGGTGTATGGTAAAGCCGTTTGATCAAATGCCAGGCATCAAGAAAGTAGTGTCAGGCTATACAGGTGGACATGTTGCTAACCCTACTTACGAAGAAGTTTGTAGTGGAACAACTGGGCACACAGAAGCGGTCGAGATTATATTTGATCCAGAAGTCGTTTCTTATCAACAACTGGTCGAAATCTATTGGCAACAAACAGACCCGACAGATGCATTTGGTCAATTTGCGGATCGCGGTGATTCGTATCGTCCGGTGATTTTTTATGCTTCGCTTGAACAAAAGTCAGTCGCAGAACAATCAAAAGAACAGTTACAAACTAGCGGCCACTTTAAAGCGCCAATCGTAACAGCGATTGAACCGGCCCAACCTTTTTATCCGGCAGAAGAATACCATCAAGCTTTTTATCAAAAAAATCCTGCCCACTATAATGCTTACAGTGAAGGTTCTGGTCGAAAAGGTTTTATTCGCCAACATTGGGATACTTAATTTTTTAGTAACAACAAATAGAGCAAACCGATAAATAAAAAAGGGACAAAGGGAAGTTGTTCGAGTTGTTTTTGGTGTCGGGAGTGGTAAAGATAATAAAAAATCCCCGTCAGTGAAGCAACAAAAAGCAATTGGATCAACTCATAACCAGACAAGAAAAAACTCCATAGTCCAAGTATCCAAAGATCTCCCAGACCTAGACTGTTTGGGAGTATTTTTTGGCTTAGATAGAAAAATACTATAACGACTAACGGCTGCGACCAATAAATAGTAGGAAGCAAGAAAAGCGCAGTTATGAATAGAAAAATACCACTTAGAAAAAAGATCCGCATCTCTACGATCAAAAACTCCCAATCGATCACCGCTAAGACAAGAGTGCTCGTCAACCAAATCAATTTCCAAAGATTGAACCATTGAAACGTGGGCATACACCAATAGAAAAGCATTCCACAAAAAAATTCCAGCCCAAAGCTGCGCGCTGAAAATCGTTGATGACAATGTCTGCAGTGAAAACGTTGAATCATAGCAGATAATAATGGAATCATCTCCCAAGAATGAAGCCGTGTTTTACAGTGATCGCAATGAGATGGAGGAAAGACTAAGGATTGATTGTTTGGGAAGCGTACACTGACTAGTGATAGGAAAGACCCGATAATAGTTCCTAAAATAAAAGCTAGGATAATATTCCCCTCCTTTTTCGAATAAGGTACGAAAAAAGAGACAACTTGGCGTTTTCTTTGTAATTTTGGCGAAAGTGTATTATGCTTTTAGTGAAGCAAATATTAGGAGGTATAGTGAAATGAAATTCAAACAAACAAAAGAAGTATTGAACCAATTAGTAGCAGACTTAAGCCAAATGTCTATGGTCATCCACCAAACACATTGGTATATGCGCGGACCTGGTTTCTTGACATTGCACCCAATTATGGACACATTCATGGATGATGTGAACGATCAATTAGATGAAATTTCAGAACGTTTGATTACATTGGATGGTGCTCCTTATTCAACTTTACGTGAAATGGCTGACCAAACAAAAATCCCAGACGAAGTAGGCCGTTGGGATCGTACGATGGAAGAACGCTTGGCTACGTTAGTTGAAGGCTACCGCTATTTAGCTGATCTTTATCAAAAAGGGATCGAAGTATCTGGTGAAGAAGGCGATGATCCAACACAAGATATCTTCATCGAATTTAAAACAGCCACTGAAAAACGTATCTGGATGATCCAAGCACACCTTGGAAAAGCACCAGAAATTGACCAATAAAAAATAAAGCAAAAGGACGAGCAAATTTGCTCGTCCTTTTTTTATGCTAAAACTTGTTTAGCGGCGTTTATTTGAGCTATGACCTGATCAAAACCAGTACCACCTAATGAGTGGCGACGAATAACGGCTGTCTTTGAAGCCAAGGTCTCATAGATATCTGATTCGATCACAGGGCTGATAGCTTGGTACTCTGTTAAGGGCACATCTTGTAAGAAGATTCCTTTTTGTGTACAAGAAAGGACAAGCTTTCCAACGATTTCATGAGCTTGACGGAAGGGAATTCCTTTAGCGGCCAAGTAGTCGGCCAATTCTGTTGCATTTGAAAAATCTTTTTCTGTCGCATCGTGCATGACTTGCTCGTTGACCTTCATGGTAGCGATCATGCCAGCCATGATATCAAGGCTGGTGGATACGGTATGGACAGTATCAAACATACCCTCTTTATCTTCTTGCAAATCTTTGTTGTAAGCTAACGGTAAGCCTTTCATCACAGTCAGTAATCCCATCAAATCACCGAATACACGACCTGATTTTCCACGGATCAATTCAGCCATATCAGGATTTTTTTTCTGAGGCATGATTGAACTACCGGTTGAAAATGTATCGGTCAATTCCACGAATTTAAATTCATGACTACACCATAAAATCAATTCCTCACAAAAGCGTGACAGATGCATCATCAAGATCGAGCTGTTGCTAAGAAATTCTAAAATAAAATCTCGGTCGCTGACACCATCTAAACTATTGGTGTATAAGGCAGCAAAGCCTAATTCATCTGCGGTCATTTGACGGTCGATAGGGAAGGTCGTTCCAGCTAGCGCCGCACAACCTAAGGGTGAGATATCGACACGTTTGATACTTTCTGTGAAACGTTCTTGGTCTCGAGTCAACATACCATAATACGCCATCAAATGCTGGCCGAATGAAATGGGTTGAGCATGCTGCAAATGTGTATAGCCGGGCATGATCGTTTCGACATGTTTTTCCGCCTTTTCAACTAAGACTTTCCGGAATTCTTGAATTTTTTCAATAATCAGTTGGAGTTGTTCTTTTAGATATAAATGCATATCCGTTGCTACTTGATCGTTTCGACTACGAGCCGTATGCAATTTCCCGGCTACTGACCCGATCTCATCGTGCAGCATCTTTTCTAGATTTAAATGAATATCTTCGTTTTCAATCGTGAAATCTAGTTCTTCTTTGGCCGCTTTTTCTGCTAACTGCTGCAAGCCAGTTGAAATTTGAGATGCTTCTTTCTGCGTAATGATACCTGTAGCACCTAGCATTTTGACATGTGCTAAGCTGCCGATGATATCTTGCTTTGCTAATTGATAATCAAATGGGATCGAAGCACCAAAAGCATCGATCCAGGCTTCATTTTTGCCGTCAAAACGGCCGCCCCATAATTTTGCCATCGTTCATTCCTCACTTTTTTAACGAGTTCATTTAACAAAAAAGACCGCTGCAACGGTCTATTCTGTCTTGATTAGATAACCAAAAAATATTTTTTGGTTTTTATTCATAGGAGGAGGCATCTATACAGATACCTCAGGATGAAATCATTGCTGGTTTCCTTATTCCCTACCCGGAAAAGAAACTCACCTAGGAGCAATGGCAAGATGTGAAACCGGACGGCCTTATTTACCGGCAAGTAAAAGCCGCCTCACATCTGGTTTTTCTTGCAATCATCTAGTGGATCAAGAAAGCTGCAGCATCTAACTGTTCCTGTTAAACAGTCGGCTGTTTGCTTTTTGCTTGGACTTCAGCATTGACCTTTGTTGGCAGGCCCCATAGTTTGATGAAGCCGACCGCTGCTTCTTGGTCGAAGGTATCGGCAGAAGTATAAGTCGCTAAGTTTTCGTTGTATAAGCTATTATCAGATTTACGTCCTTCAACGATGACATTGCCTTTAAATAATTTGACACGCAAAATCCCATTGACCACTTCTTGCGATTGTTTCAAGAAGGCGATCAAGGCATCCATTGTTGGATTGAACCAAAGGCCGTCATAAATCATTTGGCTCAATTGTTGCTCGATCACGGGTTTGAAATGTGCCATCTCACGAACAAACGTCAAATCTTCTAACTCTTTGTGAGCTTTCATCAACACTTCTGCGCCAGGGCATTCATAGACCTCACGTGATTTGATACCGACTAAACGATTTTCGATATGATCGATTCGTCCGATACCATGGACACCTGCAATAGTATTCAATTTTAAAATTAAGGTAGCTAAAGACAATTCTTCACCATCTAAAGCTGTGGGTACACCTTTTTTAAAGGTGATTTCAATTATGGTTGGTTTGTCTGGTGTTTCTTCTAATTCTGAAGTAATCGTATAGGCACCAGCGGGCGGAGTTGCCCATGGGTCTTCTAAAACCCCACACTCACAAGCACGCCCCCATAAGTTTTGATCGATCGAATAAGGATTATCCAAATCTGCTGGGATTGGCACGCCTTTTTCAGCTGCATAATGAATCTCTTCTTCCCGCGACCATTTCCATTCGCGGACAGGAGCGATGATTTTCAAATTTGGATCTAGTGCTGCGATCGATACTTCAAAACGAACTTGGTCATTGCCTTTGCCTGTACAGCCATGGGCAATCGTAGTAGCTCCTGTTTGGTGCGCTAGTTCAACCAATTTTTTTGAAATCAGCGGACGAGACAGGGCAGAAACAAGTGGGTATGAATTTTCATAATACGTATTGCCTTGTAATGCAACTAAAACGAAATCTTGCGAAAACTCTTCACGTGCATCGATTGCATATGATTCTGATGCCCCGACTTGTAGGGCTTTATTTTTAATAAACTCGGTATCGCGACCTTCACCAATATCTAAACAGCAGGCGATGACGTCATAACCTTCGTCAACGAGCCATTTAATTGAGACTGAAGTATCTAATCCACCTGAGTATGCTAAAATCACTTTTTCTTTCATCCTGATTACTCCCTTATCGCTTTTTCATTAAACTTTAATTAATGTGTTGAAGTCATATTAGCACCGTAAAATACAAAAAGCAAGCATTTTATAAATATTTATGCAAAAATATTTCAAAATAACGTTTCTTTATTCATTTTAGGGTGGGTATATAAGTTTTGAATGTATAGTAGGAAGAACTTAATAAAGAGAAAATATTTCACGGTTTCAAAGATAAAAACATTGACATAGCAACTCATTGCAAGTATTATGGTAAATGGTATTGTTTGCCCCATGAGAGCCCCGGAAACTCAAGTGTTTGTCAAACATTCGAAACTGAAATTGGAGGAAAAAAACGTGCGTACAACATATATGGCTAAGCCAGGCGAAGTAGAACGTAAATGGTACGTAGTAGACGCAACTGATGTTCCTTTAGGACGTCTTTCAACAGTTGTTGCATCTGTACTACGCGGAAAAAATAAACCAACATTCACACCACATGTAGATACTGGTGATTTTGTAATTGTAATCAATGCAGATCAAATCAAATTAACAGGTAAGAAAGCAACTGACAAGATTTACTACCGTCACTCAAACTTCCCTGGTGGATTGAAATCTGTCTCAGCAGGCGAATTGCGTGCTAAAAATTCTCGCCGTTTGATCGAAACTTCTGTTAAAGGTATGCTTCCTAAAAACACGTTAGGACGTGCTCAAGGCATGAAACTTCATGTATACGGTGGAGCAGAACATCCACATGCAGCTCAACAACCAGAAGTATTAGATATCACAAACTTAATTTAATAGGAGGGAAATTCATTGGCACAAGTTCAATATAGCGGTACAGGCCGTCGTAAAAATGCAGTTGCTCGTGTACGTTTAGTACCAGGAACTGGTAAAATTACTGTAAATAAAAAAGACGTTGAAGAATATATCCCACATGCTGACCTACGTTTAGTAATCAACCAACCATTTGGTGTTACTGAAACAACTGGTTCATATGATGTATTCGTAAATGTAAACGGTGGGGGCTACGCAGGACAATCAGGCGCTATCCGTCACGGTATCTCACGTGCTTTATTAGAAGTAGATCCTGACTTCCGTGCACCATTAAAACGCGCTGGATTACTTACTCGTGATTCACGTATGGTTGAACGTAAAAAACCAGGTCTTAAGAAAGCCCGTAAAGCTTCACAGTTCTCAAAACGTTAATTGCTGGAATCGTTGCGAATTTATTCGCTTACGAATACAGTATGGGACGGAGATTTCAACGAAATCGAGTACCATTCATTTAACATTTCAAGACACTTTCCAATTTGGAAGGTGTCTTTTTTATTTTCATCAATCTTGATACTTATCAATGTGTTATCCTTTCTATTTCTTCATAATCGAAGGTGTTGAAGAGATAGAAAAAATGGAGGAATTGAAGATGAATATCAAGCAGCGGATTTTAGCGGCAAAAAATCAAGTGGCAATCATCAGCGGCATCCTGATCCTGATCGCCTTAGTAAGCAAATTTTTCTTAAATGAAAGTTTAATCTATGAAGTGAGTATGATCATTGCATCGGTTTTGGAGTTTTTACCGATTGGGTTACAGGCCTATCAAGCCATCAGGATAAAAGTTATAAGTATCGATCTATTGGTGACTATTGCGGTGATCGGCGCTTTTTTAATTGGAGAATACAATGAATCAGCGATCGTTACGTTCTTATTTTTGTTTGGCAATCTATTGGAACAAAAAACATTAGAAAAAACGCGTTCGGCTATCAAAAAACTGACGCAATTGGCTCCGGCAAGTGCGCTTAAAATCAAAGCACATGAAATCGAAAAAATCGATATCGAAGAAGTGGCAGTCGGAGATATACTCTTAGTCAAAACCGGCGCTCAAGTACCGGTCGATGGTGTGATCACGCAAGGTTGGGGACATGTGAATGAAGCGAGTGTCACAGGGGAATCCCAGTTGGTTAAAAAAAGATTGGTGATTCGGTTTTTTCGGGCACACTCTTAGAGAATGGTACGCTTCAAGTCAGAGCTGAAAAAATTGGCGAGGATACGACATTTGGGAAAATTATTGAGTTGGTAGAAGAAGCACAAGATAATAAGTCTGCGGCTGAAGGATTTATTACTACTTTTGCTAAATATTATACGCCGATTATTTTAGTGTTAGCAGTAGTTTTAGGTTGTCCAGGAGCTTTAGTGATTGGGGTGCCGGTCTCAAATGTAGCCGGAATCGGAAATGGTGCTCAAAATGGTATTTTGATCAAAGGTGGCGAAGTGATCGATCACTTCAAGCAAGTAGACACTTTTGTGTTTGATAAAACCGGAACATTGACGGAAGGTATTCCCACAGTTGCTAAAAATATCGAATATTCCAACGAATTTCCTCATAGTGTAGACTACGCGGCTAGTATCGAAAAAGAATCGGATCATCCTTTAGGGCGGGCAATTATTGATTTGGCTAAGGACAGCGATCAAAAAGTAACAAATACGATCGTTGTGAAAGGAAAAGGGATTACGGCCACAGTTGATGAACATCAAGTGTTAGTTGGTAATCAAAAATTATTAGCAGACTATCAAATAGAGCTGCCGGATCAGGTCCAAAAAGATTTAACAGATTTACAAGAAAATGGGCAATCGATTGGATTGATCGTGGTTGATCAACAAGTGACGAATTTGATTGGGATCAGGGACCAAGCGCGTGAAGGGGCGAAAGAAACATTAGCAAATTTGAAAAAAATGGGGGCTAAACGGTTGATTATGTTGACCGGAGATAATCAGCGGACGGCTGAAATCGTCGGAAAAGAATTAGGTCTAGAGGAAGTATATGGCAATTTATTACCAGAAGAAAAAAGTCGATTCATTAAAAAGTTACAACAAACGGGCAATAAAGTCGCTTTTATTGGAGATGGCGTGAATGACAGTCCGTCGATTGCTTTAGCTGATATTGGGATCGCTATGGGAAATGGTACGGATATTGCGATTGAAACATCTGATGTCGTGTTGATGAACTCTGATTTTAATAAATTGGTTCAAGCTTATGGGTTAACGAAAAAAACTTTTTTAAATATGCAGGAAAATATTTTGATTGCTATTGCGACGGTCATTTTTTTGATGCTGGGTTTAGTTTTTGGCTATATTTATATGGCTAGTGGGATGTTGGCACATGAAATAAGTATTTTGATCGTGATCCTCAATGGGATGCGCTTGTTAACTTATCATAAAAAACTTGATAGCTATCAAGGAAACCATCCAAGAACCGCTTTATAATTTATTTGTTAAATAAAAACAGTGTTTTTTTTACAAGGAGGAAATCACTATGGAAAAAGTTATTTTACAATTAGATACATTGAGCTGTCCATCATGCATGCAAAAAATAGAAGCAGCGTTGAGCCAACAAGCCGGAGTCAAACAAGTAAAAGTGCTATTCAATGCTAGCAAAGTCAAAGCAGAAATCGATAGTAGTTTGACAACTGCAGCGACTTTAAAAACGACGGTTGAGAATTTAGGTTATCAAATCAAATCTGTTAAAGTGAAAGCGTGAGAATATGAATGCCGAAGAACAATATCAAGCTGAATTGATCAAAGTGAAAGAAAGTCACCACACCCCAACTGCAGGAGCGATGACTAGCCATGTTTTAGCGAACTTAATGATCCATGCAACAAAATTATTCCAAGCGTATTATTCGATCAAAGGCTCATCGATCAATGGAAAATTAAAAGAATTGGCCCAAAAAGAGCAGGCGATGGCAGAGCGGCTAAATGAATTACTTTTAGCAGAAGGAGAAGTCATTCCGACTACGACCGAAGAATTTAAGCAGTACACCATGCTCGAAGAAAGTGGGGAATTTAAATATTTACCCACCGCAGATATATTGACTGCACAAGTTGCTGATTTTAATACCGAATTATTATTTATTACTAGAGCGATCAAGCTTGCTGAAAAAGCCGATTATTTTGGTTTGTCAGAATACTTAAAAGAGGTATACACTAATATCAAGGAAGCAATTCTATATTTACAAACGTATTTAGGTCATGAAGTCACCTTTGGTTTGGAAGAGGACGAATAATTAGGAGGATAAGGCGATGAACCACGATCATTTATGTATTACTCTTGTTCCTTTGTTTAATCATTTACCTTTGAAAGATCAGCAAAGGATTAATCAAGTTGTTAATCATCGGAATATTTCTAAGGGCGAAATGATTATGTCACCAGGAAAAGCAGAATTGGTGATCGTGGCGAAAGGCGCTATGAAATTATTTCAACTTTCTAGTAATGGAAAAGAACAGTTGCTTCGCGTAGTTGAACCTGGAGCTTATGAAGGAGAGACATTATTATTTGGTGCTGAAAACGAAAATCTATTTGGCGAAGCACTCCAACCAACAGAAGTTTGTGTGATAACGAAGCAGGATTTTCAGCAATTGTTGAACCGTTATCCTGAACTAACTTTGAAGTTATTGGAGATCAATGCTAAAAAAATGAATGCGATGCAACAACAGACTCAATTTTTAATGATGGAAAAAGTTGAGGAACGTTTGGCAACTTATTTATTAGACTTAGCTAAAGTAGAGGCAAGCAATCACTTCTTATTACCGATGAAGATGAAGGAACTTGCAGCTTTTTTAGGAACGACTCCCGAAACACTTTCCCGGAAATTCAAACTTTTAGAAAATCAGCAAACGATTAAACGTGAGGGATATGAAGTATCGATATTAAGTGTCGATGCTTTAGAAGATATTTAAAGTATCAATTATGGTAACAAAAGATATTCAGAAAAATACTACCGATTAATGCTTCAAGTACTATTTTTTCTAACCGTTCAATCAGATGTTTTTCAAGGCCCTTCTTCAATCAGAAGAAGGGTCTTTTTTTAGCTAGTAGAGGTAATTGATTTGACAAAAGGAATAACGGAGAATAAAATATGCTTGCGCACGCAAATAAAATAGATTTCGTGAGAGGAGTCTTTATATGAATGAACAGCAAGAGAGCAATCTAAAATGGTTGGCTAAGTTAACGAGAGAGTATCAAAAAAGTTTGGATCAAGCGTTGGTGCCGTTGCGTTTGAATTCTTCAAACTATTATTTCATTATGAAGATCCATGATTTTGGTCGTTTACCGCAAGAAAAGCTAGCGTCGCTAACGGGATTGAATGGCAGCAATGTCACTCGGACCGTTCAGAAGCTGATCGATCAAGGTTTTGTAGTTAAAGAAAAGAATGAACAGGATCGCCGTGGCTTTCTATTAGCTCTAACAGGTGTAGGGGAAGCGATCTATGGACAAGTGTTAGTGGCTGTAAAAGATGCGCAAGCAACTTTTTATACTAACTTGAATACAGAGGAACAAGAACTATTTGAACAGTTGCTAGGTAAGCTAGCAGAAGAGTGAGAGGATGAATGGAATGAGTCGTCATTTTGTAAATGAATTAATAGAATTGCCGCAAAATTATCGTATCGTTAGTGAGACGAATGAAAAAAGAAACAAACAGCTTGTAGAAGTTACACGTTATCAAACAGCCGGCGACTATACGTATAACGGCCCACGGGTCATTGAAGTCGTGGGTGCTGACCAATTGATCAGCTTTAAAAATCTAACGACTGTTCCGAAAGGTCAATTATTGAAAGCTGAACAAGCTCGGGTGTTAGCAGAGCAGCTTTTTGCTAAAACGAATCCTGTCTATGCGAAAGATCTATCTTTTATTCGTATCGAGCAACAAGAACGTTCTTTTTGGGATGACCACGGAGAATTACAGACTTTTCCAGTTCAGTGGATCAAGTTTGCTCATCAAAATGGCAGCTATAATTGGGTCACTTTAGGGGCAGCAGGAATGGTGATCGAATTGGAGATTGATTCACGTTGGGATTATTTCCGCGGCCGGCGAAAAACGGAAATGTGGGACAATGATGATTGGGTGCTGGCTCGTGAAGGGAAAGGGCCGCAATTAGCAAGCCCCAATGCGCTGGCATAACTTTGTTGAGGTGTGGAGAAGAGTAGATGGACGAACTTCGATATGAACAAGAGCTTGATTTATTAGGTCAATTAAGAGCGCGGTTACAGCGTTTAGAGGATACAGAGTACATGACTGCTTATTACAAAGGCTATAGTTCTAGTAGGATGACTGTCGATGAGATTAAAGATGCAATCGAAGAATTGACCCAAGAAATTCAATTGTTGGAAGAACGATTAGCAGAGTATGAATGGTAAAACCATGGATAAAAAATAAAGACTAAACGGCAATTTTGCTTCTTTGTTCGATCCCTAGTATAATAACGATGTTTTGAAAGGATCGCGTTGTAAGTGACGTGTCAGGAGGAAGTATACATAATGACTAACAATTTTTGGGCAGAATTGCCAAAGCCCTTTTTTATTTTGGCACCAATGGAAGATGTGACGGATGTTGTTTTTCGTCATGTCGTTAAAGAAGCCGGTGCGCCCGATGTCTTTTTTACCGAATTTACGAATTCAGATAGTTTCTGTCATCCGGACGGTATCGAAAGCGTCCGTGGACGCTTGGTGTTTACGGAAGACGAACAACCGATGGTGGCGCACATTTGGGGAGACAAACCAGAATTTTTCCGAGAAATGAGTCTTGCATTAGCCGATATGGGTTTTAGTGGAATCGATCTGAATATGGGTTGTCCCGTTCCCAATGTTGCTGAACGCGGCAAAGGCAGCGGGTTGATCTTGCGTCCAGAAGTGGCAGCTGAATTGATTGAAGCAGCTAAAGCTGGCGGTTTGCCAGTTAGCGTGAAGACTCGAATCGGTTTTTATGAACAGGCGGAAATGAAAGACTGGATCAGTCATTTATTGAAGCAAGATATTGCAAATCTATCGGTCCATTTGCGGACACGAAAAGAGATGAGTAAAGTCGATGCTCATTGGGATTTGATTCCTGAAGTAGTAAAATTGCGTGATGAGATCGCTCCGCAAACGTTATTAACGATCAATGGCGATATTTTAGACCGAAAAATGGGTTTAGAATTAGCCGAAAAATACGGGGTAGATGGTTTGATGATCGGGCGCGGGATTTTTAAAAATCCGTATGCCTTTGAACAAGAGCCTCAAGAACACACGCCAACAGAAATGATCGGGTTATTGCGTTTGCAGTTGGACTTGCAAGATCAATATGCAGAACAAGTCCCACGTTCGATCGTAGGATTGCATCGATTCTTTAAAATCTATGTCAAAGGCTTTCCTGGAGCCAATGATCTGCGGATTCGTTTGATGAATACGAAATCAACTGCTGAAGTTCGTACTATCTTAGATGACTTCGATAAAAATCAAGCAGCACTTCTTTCATAGTTAAAAAGACACTTTTACTAAGTGTCTTTTTTATTTAACGAATAAAAAGTCAGGTGGGAATAAAATGAAAGCATTATCGATTCATCCAGAATATGCTTTGGAAATTTTAAAAGGTCAAAAGACGGAAGAATACCGCACGTGGTCAACTAAGTATCGTGGCGATTTATTGATTTGTGCGACGGCTAAAAAAACACCGGGAGCTATTTCAGGCCACGCTCTTTGTGTTGTTTACCTAGATGCCATCAATGTCTTAAATGATGGGACCTATGCTTGGAAATTGACCAATCTTCGTTACCTAAAACCGTTTAAAATCAAAGGCAAACAGCGATTATATGATGTTGATGACGTAGTGATTCAAGAAGCGTTAGCTAAGCGCGATGTAGAAAAACATTTCCAAAATTTTGAGCAGATTTGGCAGAACTATTATCAAAGCTTCCTCGAATAAATCCTTTTTGAATCAAAAAAATCGTCTTTAGTCAGTAATCGTTTTATGATAGAGAAATAAAGACCAAAGATGAGGTGATCAGATGATCGAAATCAAATTAGGTGATCTTTCGCAGTTAGATTTTTCAGTTGACGCAATCGTTAATGCCGCCAATCAAGCACTGATTCCTGGTGGTGGTGTCGATGGTGCATTGAATCGTGCTGCTGGTCCGGAATTAAAACAAGCGATGGCGAAAATTGGTGGAACGCCTCCAGGAACAGCGGTGATCACGCCAGCATTCAAATTGCCGGCGAAATATGTCATTCACGCAGTCGGTCCACGTTATCAGGATGGTCAACACCAAGAACAACAAGTATTGACGAAGGCATACGAAGCAATTTTTCAATTGGCTCATGCGTATGACGTGCGTACAATTGCGATGCCAGTATTAAGTGCAGGTATCTACGGCTATCCTAAAGAAGAAGCAGCAGAAATTTTACTGTCTGTTGCAGATCGTTCAGAAAATCAAACAATTACTACGACAGTTATTATTTTCGAAGCAGCCTGGTTTGCAGTTTTTGCAAAAGTTCAGGCAGAATTAACGTAAAATTATTTAGAAATTAAAATTGAGTAACGCTTATTTTCACCCCAACATGAATAACGTCATATTTTTACTTTTTGATTGTTGGCTACCAGAAAATGGCAGAACGTAAAAACACCTACTAAAAATGTAGGTGTTTTTATTTTGTCTAGAATAATAAAAATAAAAAATTATAAACATAAATATCACTAATTAAAAAAGTTTTATAACAATAAAATTAGTTTTAAAAGCGAATAAACCGCTTTAAATAAAGTTTATTTTAAAGAAAAATAACTAGTTGTTAATTAAAGTTCAAAAAGCGCTATGAATTTATTTTGCTTAAAATTGATTATGAGCAAGTAAGGAAGGAGGGCGTTGATTGAAAAATGGGATCTGTCATTACTTGTTGGAGTCCACAAGTATTCAAGAAAAACATTTTTTCAATAAAATATGTTGAAAAATAGAACGAAGTATTTGGTGAGTTGTTGTGAACGGCCTGTCGCTGCAAAAGTTCACTTATCTGCGCAAGCTGAAAATGAGTGAATGCGAAATGAAGAACTTTTAAAAGAGGGAGGTATTGGGTTTGAAAAAAAGGATTCTGCTTTTTATTTTGTTAGTTAGCTGGTTGTTTGCACCCTCTTCTTATGCTTCAGAAGCCGAAGTTACATTGACGATCGATACTAAACAAGCTGGAGAAAAAGTAGCGGGGACAGAAGCGATTACTTTTGATCTTTTTGATTTAACTGCTTGGTGTAGCAGCCAAGATCAGAGTGAAAAAGATATCAAGCAAACATGGTTGAACCAGTATCAAAACAAAAATCAATTTCAACAATTGATCCAACACACTGGCTTGGTAAAAGTGAATGAGCAGTCGATACCCACCAATTATGATGGCATCGCTGAAACAACTGTCCCTTACCAACAATCAGGACAAAAGGCTGTCTATTTACTTGTTACTTCAGGTGAAACAGGCAATAAAGAATTTTTGCCGATGGTCATTTTTATGCCACCGGAGTTATTTAACGGATCGATGTCTCTTTATGGAAAGTATCAGGAAATCCAGCTGAAAGAATCGATCACCACTGAAAATGATACGAATAAGACGAGCACTATCGGAAAACAATTACCACAGACAAATACCGTGAATTCTAATTTTATCTTAGGCGGATTGGTTTTAGTTGTGATTGGCAGTCTTGGTCTCGTATATAAAAACAAAAATAAGGGGAGAAAAAAAGAATGAAAAAAAGAACCACACGTTTGTTGGTCACACTGACTTGTCTATTGCCATTGATCATGGGAGCATTCGGCTTTGGAAATACTACGTATGCTGATGAAAGTGAAACAGTCGATGTGACTTTACACAAGAAAAAAATGGACCAATTTCCAACTACTACGATCCAAAATACAGGGGATTTGATGTTTGAGTTTGATCGTTATGAAGGATTGCCGGGAGTAAAATTTGATGTTTGGGAAGTCAGTGCTGATTTTTATCAGCAGTTGAATAAAATTATCAAACAAGACGCTAGCGATGCGGAGTATCAAAAGGCAGTAAAAGACTTGATGAGTACGTATAAATTATCAGAAAAGGCTGGCAACCCTTTACAAACAGTTGTAACAGATGAAAATGGTGAAGCTAAATTTGAAGGACTCGAAAAACGCAACGCCGATGGGACCTATAAAATTTATCTATTTGTAGAAGAGATTGCAGAAGGTAGAGAAACAATTTCAGCACCGCTTATTTTGATTTTGCCGGTAATGAATAGTGAGGGTACGGAAAATACGGATATCCATTTATATCCAAAAAACAAAATCAAAACAGAGGTCAGCAAAGAATTATTAGATGATGCGGGTAACCCTGTAACGAATGACACCGCTGTTGATTACGAAATCGGCAAAAAAATTACGTACCGTGTTGGATTTACGATCCCAAATCAAATCGGTGAACTGGTAACGAAAGATGGGCAAGAAACACCACGTTATACCGCCCTAAACTTAAAAGATGCTGTCACACAGACTGGTTTGAAGTTTGAAGGAATCGATAAAATCGTAGTTGGAGCTGGTGATACAACAGATATCAAAACGGATTTCCTTAGTCATAGTACACCTAAATATACGAATGCAGCAGATGATTTTTCAGGCTATGCTGGATTTGAGATCAAGATGAATCTAGATCCTCAAAATCTTGATGAAGCAAAGGAAACAGCTGATTATTTGAAGCAATATGCAGGGAAGACAATCTATATTTATTACGCAGTGTCATTTACAGATAAAACGCCCGTCGATACAACGGTAGACAATAAATTTACGGTTGAGTTAGGGCATGATGGTCAAACAGACAAAAAAGAGACGGACGATGCTCCTGCGATCATTACCGGAGGGAAAAAATTCTTCAAACATGAAGCAGGTAAAGAGACACAAGCATTACAAGGCGCAGAGTTCAAAGTTTACAAAGTAGTTGATAAAAAAAAGCTTTACTTGAAGCAAGGTGAAAATACGATTTCGTGGACAGAAAATCAAGTGGAAGCAACAGTCTATACTTCAGATAAATTTGGTCAATTGCAAGTAACAGGTCTATCATTTGGTACGTATTATTTACAAGAAACGAAAGCGCCAAATGGCTTTCAATTATTGGAGAAAGACCAAGAGTTTGAGATAAAAGAAGGTTCGTTTAATGTTGCTAATCAGTTATCGATCGCCAATGTTTCAAAAGGTGGCTTCTTACCATCAACTGGTGGTACTGGGATCATCGCCTTCTTAGCGATTGGATTGGCAATGATGTTGGGCGCTTTCATTAGATACCGTCGCATCCAGCAAGCAGTAAACTAAAGGCTTTTCTGTGGTAAAATGGGAGCGAAAGAAGGTTGAGCGATGACAAGTATGGAAAAAATCAACCAATTTCGTGATGAACGAAACTGGCGCCCATTTCACAATGAAAAAGATTTAGCTTTGTCGATTTGTTTAGAGGCAGCGGAATTACTGGAACTTTTCCAATGGAAAGATTCGGCCGAGGCACGGGTACAGACGGAACGTTTGAAAGAAGAACTCGCGGATGTTTTGATCTACTCGTATATGATGGCAGACAACCTGGATTTTGACATCGATGAGATCATCAGTGAGAAATTAAAGAAAAACGCAATCAAATATCCAGTAGAGAAAGCTTAAAAAGACGTACGACATTTTGTCGTACGTCTTTTTTATTCATGTAATTCTAACGGCAAGCCATCAGGATCAAAGAAGAAGGTCATTTTTTCACCAGTATAATCGTCAGTACGTAAAGGTTCGCATTCGACCCCTTGTTCGGTTAAATAAGTAACCATTTCTTCAATATTATCTGTCTTGAAAGCGAGATGGCGTAAGCCCGCCGCTTCTGGAAAACTTGGTCGCTTTGGCGGATCTTGAACGGCAAAAATTTCTAGCTCGGCACCTTGTAATTGTAAATCTAATTTATAATCTTGGCGTTCTGGTCGATAGTTTTCACGAATGATCGGTAGTCCTAAAATATCGACATAAAAGTGTTTTGCTTTTTGATAATCAGAGACGATGATCGCCACATGGTGGATGGCAGAAAAAGTTGGTTTTGGCATAAAAAATTCCTTTCGCTTTTTCTTTAGTATAACGGATAGTAGAAAAATAAAAGCAGAGGAAGGATCGTCTGCTTTTATTTACTTTTTAACGAGATCGCTTGGCCTTGTTGTTGCAAATGATTGACGTGTTGTTCACCCCAATTACATAAACTATCTAAAATATTGGATAAGCTAAGTCCATATTCGCTTAAGGAATATTCAACTTTCGGCGGAACCTGCTGATAGACTTTACGATCAATGATTTTATCATCTTCTAATTCACGTAATTGTTGGGTCAGCATTTTTTGACTAATACCAGTGATCCCGCGTTTCAAATCACTTGGGCGCATCGGTCCATGACGTAAGTTGCATAAGATGATCGGTTTCCATTTTCCGCCGATAACATCCATCGTTGCTTCGACTCCAATCATATATTCACGATTTTCCAAAAAAAATTACCTCCTAAAACATTGATAAGACACAAAAGTTACTAAAAGGTACCTATGATACAAAAAAGTGGGTACTTATCAAAAGTTCATCAACAGTATATAGTATCTTCTCGTAGGATACAAATACTTTTTTTGGAGGAAATTATGGAAAAGAAAATATCACCAAATCTAACTTTATTGGCATTAGCGATCAATGCATTTGCGATTGGTTCAACTGAATTTATTAGTGTCGGATTATTACCAATGATCGTCAAAAGTTTCAATGTCATATTAGCTCAAGCAGGATTGACAGTCTCACTTTATGCGTTAGGGGTCACGATCGGAGCTCCATTATTGACAGTTTTAACAGGTAAATGGAATCGTCGTAATTTAATGCTGGGAATCATGATCCTATTTATCAGCGGTAATTTATTAGCGGCCTTTGCGCCAACATTTTCGATCTTATTAGTCGGTCGTATCTTAGCGGCCTTAGCACATGGTATTTTTATGTCGGTCTCAACAGTTATTGCAGCCGATGTCGTAGAACCCTCTAGACGGGCTAGTGCGATTGCGATTATGTTTACTGGCTTGACTGTCGCGACCGTTACAGGTGTACCGCTAGGAACTTTTATCGGCCAACAAACAACATGGAATATGTCCTTTATATTTATTGCCGCTGTTGGTTTCATCGGTTTAGTCGCTAGTAGTTTCTTAGTGCCACGTCACTTGCCGATTCCGGGTAAAGTTGATTTAAAAGGATTCAAACGAATTTTTTCCAATAAACCATTAGTGATGTCTTTCTTGATCACAGCTTTTGGTTACGGTGGAACTTTTGCAGCTTACACTTATCTATCACCTATTCTGGAAGATTTTGGTTTTTCAGCTAGCGCGATCGTGATCATCTTGATTGTTTATGGTTTGATGGTTGCGGTGGGTAACACTGTTGGCGGTCATTTTGCCAATGAAAATCCTTTAGCTTCATTGATCAAAATGTTCGGTTTGTTGATGGTTGCGTTATTCTTCTTATTCGTGACGATCATGATTGGAAATAATATTTTAGGCTTGATGGCAGCATTACTTTTAGGCTTGTTTGCCTTTATGAATGTACCAGGATTACAATTGTATGTTGTTCAATTAGCAGAAAAATATGTTCCACAAGATATTACGCTGGCCTCTGCTTTAAATATTGCGGCCTTTAATATCGGGATCACTTTAGGCTCAACAGTTGGAGCACAAGTAACAGGTAAAATGGGAATTGCTTATACGCCAATTTTTGGAGCAATCATCGTTCTATTAGCAATTCTTTTGACCTTTCAAGTCCGAAAAAGTGAATCAAAAACAGTTTTAACTGAATGTGAAGACTAAAAAAGAACCAACCCTGAATTAATTCAGGGTTGGTTCTTTTTTGAAGTGGATGAGACAGGCAATCAAGACGATCACTAACAAAGCCAATAGAAAAAGCAATGAGCCTTGCGAACCAGTAACTGTTCCAGCGATAAAATCATCATTGGCTTGTTGCGACAGATTGATGATCGTTGCGACGATCGCAGTAGCAACTGCGCCAGAAAATTGTTGCAGCGTGTTGAACAATGTATTGCCATCACCGTAATCTTCTTCTGATAATAAGTTCATGCCAGTTGTCATCAAGTTGCTATAAGCAAATCCGATACCGATCATATAAACGACATGACCAGCTACGAAGCCCAGTAAAATTGGCATCCGTAATAAAACAGTCAATCCAATCCAACCAATCGTTGCTAAACTTAAACCAAATAAAATCGGTTTTTTAGAACCAAATGTGTCCAAAACACGGCCAGATACCGGTGCGAGAATCGCTCCCACAGCAGCTCCCGGCATCATAACTAAACCGGCAATAAAGGCATCTTTACCTAAGACGATTTGGATAAAATTAGGGAGGACAAAAGAAATACCCAATAGTAAAAATTGACAGACGAGAAAACCACATAAGAATAAAACAAAAACTTTATTTTTCAATACGGTGATCCGAACTAGTGGATTGGCTCCGCGAGTTGCTTGGCGATAGAAGATGACGAGCCCGACAATCCCAACAGCTAATGAAATCAAACAGAACCAGCTGCCTAATTGATTTAAGAACATTAGTAAACCACTAAACAAAAGTGCTACGCCGATCAAACTGATCCAATCGAGTGAACCTGTTTTTTGAATCGGCATTTCTGGGATCGCATAAAGTCCGATAACTAAAGAAATAATCAAGATCGGCAATAAAAAGAAAAAAATTGCATGCCAGGATAGACTAGCAGTCATGATCCCGCCGTAAGTCGGCCCAATAGCTGGCGCGATCGAAGTCGTCAATGTTCCGACGCCCATCATCGTGCCTCGTTTGTGCATGGGAGTAAAGTTTAAAATGATGTGGAACATCAATGGCAAAGCGATCCCGGTACTGACTCCTTGTAATAATCGGCCGGCTAATAGAACAGCATAGCTTGGCGACCACAAATCGGTGATCAAGCCGGCAATAAAGAATAAATTAGCAATAATAAATAATTTCCGAATCGAGTAGTTTTTTAGTAGATAATTGGAAAAAGGAACCATGATGGAGATCACTAATAAGTAAATTGTCGTGACCCATTGGACCATTCCAGTAGAGATCCCAAATTGCTCGATCAAAGTAGGGAATGTCACGTTCATAGCAGTCTCGATCAATACGCCCGCAAATGACATGATCCCAGTAGCCAAAACGGCTAATAATAAATGGATGTTCTTTTCTTTCATTTTATATCCCTCGCTTTATTTCTATAACTATTAACGATGAATGGAATCGTTTTGTTCAATTGTTAAATGTTCAAAATTAACAAAAAAAGAGAGATGGTTTCTAAATTAATAGAAACCGCCTCTCTCTCGACACGCAACAACGTGTTATCTGTACGATTTATTCACATTAAGCATTGTAAGGTGTTTTGCAATCTAGGTCAAGTCTATCGTTGCATTAAGAAACTGATGATTGCAAATACGGTAATGTGAGCAGGGTAGAAAATATAGAAGAAATTGCGCATCCCGCGACCTTTTTCACCATTGTAAAGAATGATCGGAATCGCTGCGAACAGCATCATCCATTGGTAATTTGTTGTAAAAGCACTAGCAACCCCGCCGCTGCCAGTAACTAAAGTAATCACAGCAATCACTACTAAAGCAGCAACTTGCAAATATTTTTTTCCATGGAAAAGATAGAATAAAACAGCAAGTAGCACAAATAAAAAGCCGCCCTCAGTCAGTAGTAATGTTGGGATTAAAAACGTGTATATTCTAAAGAACCACATACCTGAAGTAGATCCAAGTACCGCTGGATTGGTTAATAATAGTACTGGAATAATACTTAAAATAATTGGAACAAAGAACCAAGCCAAGCCTTTAAGTAAAGTCTGTTTTTGTTTTAAGTATTCACAGGCTTGCATATAGACAGTCCCTAAAAAAATCGTTCCAAAAATATTATTGATAACAACGGCGTCACCCACCATAAAATATTTGCTTAAGATCATGGTGATGATCCCCATGATCCAATAGCCGGCTAAGAGGCGGAACATGTATCTTTTTCGATTGCGTGTATGAATAAACCCTTCTGAACTTTCAAATAAAAAGATTGGTGCCGTGATACGGCCGATCCAATTAAACCAACCCGGTATTCCCGCGAATGAGAAAAATTCCGATAAATGGTCGAAAACCATCGTAATAATCCCTAAAACTTTCAACTGGAAACCCGTCATACCTTTTTTCATAAATAAATTCGCTCCTTCTTTTTTAATAAAATAGCAAATTTTTCAGTCATTAGCCATCTTTTTGTCGAACATCGAACTTACAAAAATGTGAGATAACTAAATTAAATGATCGAAAAGAGATTGACAACAGATAGCCATTGATTTAGTATTGCAAGCATAAATTAATTTTTTTGCCATTTAAATTTAACTTAAAATGAGGAGTATCTTTATGAATTCAATGAAAATCAAACAAATTATTATTATTAGACAGAGGGCTTGAAGCTTGTTTTGAAAAAAACAGTTTGAGGTCCTGTTTGACATTTGTTGAGTGGGACGCTCCAAACGTCTCACTTCTAAGAAGTGAGACGTTTTTTATTAGCTGAAAGACCTATTAATCTAACGAAGGAGTTGTTCAAAATGAATGTAACCAAAGTAAAATTTAACGCATCAGCTGTTTACAATGTCAAAACGACGGAGGCACCACAAGCAATTGGCCCCTATGTACAAGCAAAAGTCGTCAATGGTCTTTTATATGCTTCTGGCCAAATCGCGTTAAATCCTATGAGCGGAGAATTGATCGGAAAGACGATTGAAGAGCAGACCCAACAAGTATTATCAAATGTAGGAGGATTGTTAAAAGCAGTGGGGGCTGATTATGATCAAGTCATCAAGACTACATGCTTCTTAAAAAATATGAGTGATTTTTCGATCTTCAATCAAGTTTATGAGCAATTTTTTATGAATGAAAAACCTAGTCGTTCTTGTGTCGAAGTTGCTGCATTACCTAAAGATGCTCTAGTAGAAGTCGAAGTTGTGGCGATGATCGAATAAAAAATTCGTAAAAGCCTTGGCTTTTACGAATCTATTTTAAAGCTTTAATAAGAAAATAAATAGGATAGCTGCAAGGGTTTGAACCACACCTACGGATAATCCATAAATCAAAAAACGTGGACCTTCTTTAAGGAATTTCCGAAAATCTAAACGCAGACCGATCGCGGCTAAAGCAATCGTCTCAAACCATGTACTGATGATATGGGCAGTTTGATTAAGGATGTTTGGTAGTGGGAAAAAGCTATTTACAATACAAATTATTAGAAATCCCATCACATACCAAGGAATCGGAAATTTCTTTTTCGTTACTTGAGCAGATACAGTACCGCTGCGTCGAACCTTTTGTTCAAATGAAAAAACGACAACGACTAAAAAGATGATCCGAGTGATTTTGAATAGCATGGAGAATTGAACAGTTTCGGGACTAATCAAACTAGCACCTGCGACCACTTGACCCACAGATTGGAGTGTTCCGCCTAATAAAGCACTTTTGCCTAATGAGTCATTGCCGTACAAAGCAATCCCTAAAAAAGGCAATGTAAGCATCATTATAGTACCCAGTAGATTTACTAGCGTAATGATCTGACCTTTTTCTTCATCATTTGCTTCAATGGACGGGGCGATCGCTCCGATGGCAGAGGAACCGCAAACGGCATTTCCACCGGCCATCATTAACGCCATTTTTTCGTTAAAGCCCAATTTGCGACCAATAAAATAAGTGCCTAGGATCACAGTTGTCATGATCAAAATAATAAAGCACAATCCTTTGAGCCCCATTTGACTAATAGTTTGGAAAGTCACAGTGAATCCTAGCAGGACAACGGAATATTCTAGTAAGCGACTCTCTGAAAATTTAGTTCCTTGAGCTAAAATAGGTTGTTTAAAGATAGTATTTCCCAGAATAATTCCTAATAAAATAGCAATTGTTGCACCGCCAAGTTTTGGTAGTAAAAGAGCCAGTAGTTTAGCTATTATTGCAACCCCGATCGATAATCCTAAACCAGGAAGTATCTGATTTGTTTTAGCTGTTCCATTTTTTGACATAAAAAAATCCTCTCTAAAAAAACTATGATTGTTTATTTGATAAATTTATTATAACTGAGAATTAACATTGGTATAATTTATTGATATAATAGTTTAAATAGAAAAAACTGATGGAAGTGATTGCAATATTTAAATGGTTAGAAACATTCAAAGTCGTTTACGAAACCAAGAACTTTTCTAAAGCTTCGGAAATTTTATTTATTTCACAACCAACCGTTTCAGCGCAAATTAAACAACTGGAAAATGAGTTGCGTACACAATTGTTTATCCGTAATGGTCGTAAGGAAATCATCGTTACTGCGCAAGCTGAACTCTTGTATGAGAGAGTCAGTGATTTGATCGATGATTGGGAGAAAATACAGCAAGCGGTTCAAACGGATCAAAATCAAGTGATACATTGTGTGATCGGAGCCTCTCATACATTTGCTAATTATGTTCTGCCTAAATTAATGATCGAGTTATATCAAGCATTTCCTCAGATGCATTTTAAAATCAAAATGATGAACTCGATGGAAGTCTTGCAAGCTCTAGAACAACATACGATTGATTTAGGATTTATCGAAAAACCTCTTTCTAGTAATCAAATCACCCGCTACCCATTGATGGAAGATCAACTCGTATTGGCTGGTGATGTACTAGCTGGTCCATGGTTGGTTCGCGAAAATAGCTCCGGTGTGTATTATTATACGAAACGTTTTTTAGATGAAAAAGATATCAAGCAACCCACAATCGAAATCCAGAATAATGAAGTCATCGTTGGGTTGCTGAAACAAGGATTTGGCTGTTCCGTGATTTCAGAACGTGCGGCTGCCGGAATCGCTTATCAAAAATTAGACGATAGCTTTAAACGAAAATTTTATCTAATCAAACGAAAAACAAAATCAGTCGAAGAAATCGAACGTTGTGCTGAATTTGTCACTAAGTGGGATGAACCATTCTGATTAAGAGCATAGAGATGGTATACTTATTATATTGATTAAAAGTAGCTAGCTTCTTCGAGCGAGAATAGGGAGGATATTAGATTGAAAAAGGTTAGTTTATTACTAGGATTGATTGTCGGTTTATTTTTGTTACCCGTCTCAGCAAAGGCTTCGGGAATTGCGATGTCACGAATGTATAACCCGAACAGCGGGGAGCATTTTTATACGGCGAACACCTATGAACGAGATAATTTAAAAAAAGCTGGGTGGCGTTATGAAGGAATTGGTTGGAATGCCCCTTCAACTGGTAATCCTGTCTATCGTTTATACAATCCAAATGTAGGAGATCATCATTACACATTAAATGCAAATGAGCGTGATAATTTAAAAAAAGCTGGCTGGCGTTATGAGGGGGTTTCTTGGTATTCTCCAAGTAGTGGAGCTCCTCTTTATCGATTGTATAATCCCAATTCACGTACTGGGACTCATCACTATACTCTGTATGCCTATGAGCGAGATGATTTAAAAAAAGCTGGGTGGCGCTATGAAGGAGTTGCTTGGAATGCGATTCAAGACAGTTCTGCTAATTATGTTTTATTGAATGCTCCTTATATCAATCAAAACTCTGCTGGCATGCCAATGGGATGCGAAGCAGCTTCATTATTACAGGCTTTACAGTTGAAAGGCTATGCAAAAAACTATAATTTAAAATCTTTTATCAAGGAAATGCCATTAGCAGCAGATAATAATCCTAATAATGGTTTTGCTGGTCGTCCGGATATAGTGATGAATAATGTTTATCAATCTATTTTTCCAGCTCCGCTAGCTAACTGGGGCAATAAATATGGTAAAGCGGTTAATATCTCTGGGAGTTCTACAGCTACATTAAAACAAGAACTAAATAATGGAAACCCAATAGTGGTTTATGTTACCTTGAATTTTGCGAATCCTCAATATGGATCATATTTCTGGGGAACGGGTATCAATAATGCACATGTCATGACGCTAGATGGGTATAATTCAAATAATAATACGTACCATGTTTCAGATCCTAATGCAGGTAAATACTGGGTTTCTGCCAGTAAATTTGAAACAAGCTACAATCTAAAAAAATATGCAGTTGTAATTCGTTGATCTGCAACCTTCATCTAATCGGATGAAGGTTTTTTATTTTGTCAATGCAGTTTCTTAAAAATCAGCCGAAAGTCTGAGGTGAGGTTTTTAGCAAGTGCTATACTTAAGGCACACATATAATAAGGAGTGGGGAAAATGAAAAAAACAGGATCGGGTGTTATTGTCGGGATCGTTGTCGTTCTTTTAGCGATTGGGGTATATGGTGTTACTACATATAATTCATTGGCTGCTGAAGAAAATAATGTTGAAGCAAAGTGGTCTCAAGTAGAGAATGTTATGCAAAGACGGGCGGATTTGATTCCAAATCTAGTCAACAGCGTCCAAGGCAGCATGAATCATGAAGAAAAAATTATCAAAGAAATCACGGATGCACGTAAAGCCTATAATAGTGCTTCAACTCCATCAGAAAAGAATGAAGCGAATAATCAAATCGAACAGAGTTTAGGAACGATGGTCAACGTGATTCAAGAAGATTATCCTACATTAGCTTCAAATGAAAATGTAAAAACATTGATGGTACAGTTGGAGGGAACAGAAAATCGTATTTCTGTTGAAAGAAAAAATTACATTGAAGAGGTCAATACGTACAATCAAAGTTTAGTGCGTTTCCCCAAAAATTTAGTCGCAAAGGCGTTAGGATTTGATAAAAAAGCAAATTTCAAAGCAGACGATAGTGCCAAGGTCGTGCCAGACGTTAGCTTTGAATAAGAATGGGTGAATAAAATGAGGAAGGGTCAAAATACTTCAGGAGAAGCATTGGAGCAAGAGGTTGTTGGTAATTATCAAAAAATCAAAAAACGAAACAGCTTGATTAGCTTTGTTTTATTGATCGTCTTACTGATCAGTAGTTATTCGTGGGTTCAATTGATCGCTGATGAGGAGTATCCGCAGCAAAAAGCGGCATATACTAAACAATTAGCAAATTTGGATCAAGAGCGAGAAGCGATTTTGTCAGGTAAAAAAGCCACTGTCAGTCAATCATTCACGACTACTTTGAATGAGAATCTAGCAAAATTAAAAGAATACCCGCAACAAGCTGATAATTATAAGGTTGCAATCAAAGGGACTGAAGGACAATTAACCTTGAACAAAAATAATATCTTTGTCTCTGATAATGCCAAAATGCTTAGTTCTGAAACTAAGCAAAAAATTTACCAGTTAAACAAACAATTGGCGGCTAGCACAAATGGTGCTCAATTAGAGGTGGTCACTGTGTCTGAATTGCCTCGAGGTGAAGATATTGAATCCTATGCGAATACAATTTTTAATCAATTAGGGATCGGGAATAAGAATGAAAATAATGGTGTCTTGTATTTGATTTCTCTAGCGGACAAAGAATTTCGCTTAGAAGTTGGTTATGGCTTGGAAGGCTTGATCCCCGATGGCAAAGCCGATGATTTGATCAATGATGATAACGTGGTCGATGATTTTAAAGATGGAAATTATGATCAAGCAGTGGGAACAGTCGTAAACAATGTCTTTAATATCATGAATACCAAAACAGCGTTAGTCGATTCTCAAATTAAAAAAGTGAAGAGTGAACAAACAGAGCTCACGGCTACTTATTGGGGCAGTATCGTCATCGTTGGTTTCATAATCGCAGCTAGTATTGTCATGATCATCAATTTAATTAGAGGACGTATCTTATTAAAAGAAAAATATTTACTTTATCAAACGGACACAGCTTATAGTCAAAGCAATGAACGTTGGAGTCAAAAAATCAAAAATACCGAATTGTATTTTATTTTATTGAGCGGGATTCTATTGGCAAAATCAAAACGCTCCGTTGAATATGCGGTAGCACAAGGGAATCTATTACGAAACCCCGCAGCTAAGAAACAAATGCTGGGACGAATCTTGATTGGGGACACCTTATATGCAGGGAATGGCGATATTTTGACGACTGCTTATTTAGCTTCAAATTATAATACCAGTAATTGGTCTAACAATAATGGCGGCTCTGGCGGTGGCTCTTCATGGGGATCTTTTGGCGGTGGCTCTTCGGGCGGCGGCGGTGCTTCGGGTGGTTGGTAAGATAGAATAAAAAGAGTGCATAAATTATGTACTCTTTTTATTTTTTGAAAAAAATGAATCGGTCCAGCTAAATTAGACTTCTTTTTTAGTTAATTTGGCTATAATATAGGGAAAACATATCTGACTTTGATAAATTGTCCGTTGCAACGGACAAAAACGAGTGAAGCGTTTTCTTTTTTAGCAGTTATGATAAAGACAGGAAGGGGAGGTCAATAGCCATGGGAGCAAAGAAAGATCGTGAACAAAGGCTCTTACTACTTCTAACTAAACGACATGACTATATAACGTCCGAAGAATTAGCGGAACATTTAGCAACATCACAAAAAACGATTTACCGCTTAATCAAAAAAATCAATGAGACCTATGGTGAAGGACTGGTTCAGTCAGAAAAGGGGCGAGGCTACAAATTAAACTACGAAAAATATATCGGCCAGACCACTATTCAGCCGAGTCAACGAAGTCAATATTCACCGCAAGAGCGGAGAAACCGCGTGATGGAAGAACTGTTACTATCTTCCCCGCACGCTAAAAATGTCTACAGTTTATTCGAAGAATATTATGTTGGGGAATCAGTGATTTTCAGCGATGAACAACTGATCGTTGAGCACTTGCAGCATTATGATTTAAAATTAGAGCGCAAACAACGGACATTAGCTGTTCTAGGAAAAGAAGCCAATATCCGACGTGCCATTGCTGATTTGATCCAAATGCACAATATCATTGAAATCGATGAACTAAAACATAATGCAGAACTTAATTTTAATCATTACGATGTTTTGTTTATTTTAGATCAAATAAAATTGATCGAAAAAGAATTAGAGATGACGATACCCTATCCTTACAACATCAATATTTTTTCTCACTTATATATTTTGATCAGCCGTTTACGGAAAGTTCATCATCTATCTAACAATGAACTGAGCCCGCTCTCAGACAAAGAGCAAGAACGCTTAGAGCAAGATCAAGCATTATATCAAGTGGCAAAGGCAGCAATTGCCAATGTTGAGAATTATTTACACAATAGTCTGCCAGAAGCAGAGGTATATTATCTTTACCAATACCTGACTTCTTCAAGAATGCAAGGCTCCTTGAGTAAAGTGACGAAGTTCTCTACCCGCGTAGTTGAATTGACGAACAAGTATTTAGACGGAATGAGTGAGCGGCTACATATCCCAATCAAAGGGGATTCGATCTTCTTAGATTTAGGTAATCATATCAAACCAATGATCAATCGGTTAGAGCATGGTATCCATGTAAAAAATAGTTTGTTGGAGCAAATCAAAATGACGTACGAAATGATTTTTTCTTACGTTACCGAAGTTTCCGCAGAAATAAGCCAAGAATTTTCACTCCCAGAAATCAATGAAGATGAAAATGGATTTATTACATTGTATTTTGCTCGGATCATTGAAACCAATCAATTGCCGATTCGCACGGTGATCATGTGTACGACAGGTGTAGGGACATCAGAACTTCTACGAGTCAAAATCGAGAAAAAATTTCCAGAACTAGAAATCGTTGATGTGATCGCAACGAGAGATGCACAACGATTTACAGAGAAATATCCAGGAATCGATTTGATCTTAACCACGATCAATGTTAGTGATAGGATCCCGGTACCTTCATTATTAGTCAGTGCAATGTTCACCAGAGATGATCAGAACAGATTACAAAAGAAAATCGAGGCGATTTATGATGAACGATAAATTTTTCACGATTTTCTTAGATCAAAAGCTGACAACGAAAGAACAGATCCATCGATTTATCGCGGAATTTGCCAATTCTGATGCAGTAGAAGAAATCATTGGTTTATTGCAGCGGCGAGAAACAGTTGGCAATACGATGATCGCTGAACATGTGATTTTACCTCATCTAGAAAGTACTAAAGTGAAACAAAGCCAAGTTTTAGTCATTCGTTTAGTTGAACCCATCGATCTTGATGACGAAACACCAGAAATTCAATTGATCGTCACTATCTTATTAAAAAGTGAGGAAGAACAAGCAACAAAACAAAAAATTGCTCAATTCACTCGCCGCTTAGCAGATGATGATTTTTTAGCAGAATTACTTACGAATCCATCAGAAAAAAATATTTATCAATTATTATAAGAAATCAGGAAGTATTCCTGATTTTAACAACAATAAAAATGTGAACGCTTTACTAAAAAGTAATCAATTAATTAGGAGGAATTTATTATGAAAATCGTTGGAGTAGCAGCATGTACAGTAGGGATCGCTCATACATACATTGCACAAGAAAAATTAGAAAATGCAGCTAAAAAAGCTGGACACGAAATGAAAGTTGAAACACAAGGAACGATCGGTATCGAAAATGAATTGACACAAGCTGAAATCGATCAAGCGGATATCGTGATCTTAGCCATCGATGTAAAAATTTCTGGTCGAGAACGTTTTGAAGGCAAGAGAGTCATTCAAGTTCCAACGGAAGTAGCAGTCAAATCACCAAATAAATTAATCGAAAAAGCGCAAGAAGTTGTCGCTCAAAAGGTATAAACAGTCAAGCAGCAGTTAGCTGGTTGCGCTAGAAGGAGGATCTTAAAATGGAAGTAAAAGATATTGTCGATGTAGACATCGTCAAAACGAATATGAATGCTAAAACGAAAGCGGATGCATTAAATGATTTAGCTAATCAACTCTTGGAAAGTGGTTATATCACAGAAGTAGATGGGTTTATCAAAGATATCTATGAACGGGAAGCAGAAGGTCAGACAGGAATCGGTAATTATATCGCGATTCCTCATGGCAAGAGTGCATATGTCAAAAAAGTAGGTGTAGCAATCGGAATCAATCAAGAAGAAATTCCGTGGGAAAGTCTGGATGGGAAAGGAGTAAAGGGGATCATTTTATTTGCAGTCGGTAATGATAATGAAGGTGCTACAAAGCATTTGAAGTTATTATCACTGTTTGCTAGAAAACTTGGAAATGATGAAGTAGTTGGTAATCTGTTGCAGGCGAAAAAGCCAGAAGATGTTGTCGAAGCATTTGCTTAAGTTAATGGAGGAAGAAAAATGAAAACAATTAAACAATTAAAGCTTAAAGAACATTTATTGACAGCTATCTCATACTTGATTCCGATTGTTTGTGGGGCAGGATTCCTGATTGCGATCGGGATGGCCTTTGGCGGAACAAGTCAAGACGCCTTGATTCAAGGGCAATTTTCTATCTGGGACGCATTAGCCACGATGGGTGGAAAAGGTTTAGGTTTATTGCCAGTCGTTATTGCTACAGGGATTTCTTTCTCAATTGGTGGAAAACCTGGGATCGCACCTGGCTTTATTATTGGATTGACAGCAAATGCTATCGGAGCAGGATTTATCGGCGGGATTTTAGGCGGTTATATCGCAGGTTATTTAGTTTTAGCAATTTTAAAATATGTCAAATTGCCAAATTGGGCAAAAGGTTTGATGCCGACTTTAGTTATTCCGTTTCTAGCATCACTTGCTGGTGGTCTGATCATGGTTTATATCATCGGAGCACCGATCGCAGCATTAACATCATTATTGACTAACTTTTTAGATGGTTTAGGTAACTCATCATTATTGATCTTTGGTGGTGTGATCGGTCTATTGAGTGGAGTCGATTATGGCGGTCCAATCAACAAAACGGTATTCGCTTTTGTATTGACGATGCAAGCTGAAGGCGTGAATGGACCGATCACTGCATTGCAATTAGTTAACACGGCAACTCCAATTGGTTTTGGTTTAGCGTATTTTGTCGCAAAATTATTTGGCAAAAATATTTATACAAAATTAGAAGTAGAAACATTGAAGTCAGCTGTTCCGATGGGTGTGATTAATATCGTTGAAGGTGTCATCCCATTAGTAATGAACGACATCGTTCGCGGTGTAGTCGCTACAGCTATCGGTGGTTTTGCCGGTGGAGCAACAACGATGATCCTTGGAGCGGATGCTACGGTTCCATTTGGCGGGGTCCTGATGATTCCGACCATGTCGCGTCCTTGGGCTGGAGTGATCGCCATCTTAGTCAACGTTGTAGTAACTGCAGTTGTTCTTGCAGTGATCAAGAAAAATGTTACAGCTGAAGATGAGTTGTCTCAAGTAGAAAAAGAAGAAGCAGATATTGATTTAGAAGATATTCAAATTTTTTAGGAAAGTGTGACGATAAATGAGAAAAGTAGAATTTTCACCTTCGTTGATGACGATGGATTTAGATAAATTCAAGGAGCAAATCACTTTCTTGAATGACAAAGTAGACTCATATCATATTGATATTATGGATGGACATTATGTACCGAATATTACATTATCCCCTTGGTTTATCGAAGAATTGCGAAAAGTGACCGCACTACCGATGTCTGCTCATTTGATGGTGACAGATCCAAGTTTTTGGGTTCAACAATTGATCGATTTAAATTGCGAATGGATCTGTATGCATGCGGAAGTACTAGATGGCTTAGCCTTTCGATTGATTGATCAAATCCACGATGCAGGATTAAAAGCAGGTATTGTGATCAATCCTGAAACACCGATCGAAGCGATTTTCCCATACATCGAGTTAGTCGACAAAATTACAATTATGACGATCGATCCAGGTTTTGCTGGTCAACGTTTTATTGAAAGCACATTGGATAAAATCGTTGCTTTAAGAGAACTGCGTGATGAAAAGGGCTATGACTATGTAATCGAGATGGACGGTTCTTCTAATCGAAAATCTTTCAAACGCATCGATGCAGCGGGCCCAGATATTTATATCATTGGTCGCAGTGGACTATTCGGATTAGATGAAGACATCGCAAAAGCGTGGGATATCATGGAAACAGATTATGAAGAAATAACAGGCAAGAAAATTTCTTATGAAAAAGTGAACTAAAAAAGAAGCTTGGAAAAAGTAGACGCTACTTTCTCCAAGCTTCTTTTTCTTTAATTCTCGAATTGAGCTTGATGCAATTGATAATAACGACCTTCTAAAGCTAGTAGTTCGTCGTGAGTTCCTTGTTCGACGATGTTGCCGTCATCTACGACTAAAATCAAATCTGCTTCACGAATCGTTGATAAGCGGTGAGCAATGATGAATGACGTTTTATTGAGCATCAATTGTCCCATCGCTTCTTGGATCTGCAATTCAGTTTGTGTATCTACGTTCGATGTCGCTTCATCCAGAATCAATAAATCTGCATTCAAGATCATTGCGCGAGCAATCGTCAATAATTGTTTCTGTCCTTGGGAAATCGCCAAACCATCTTCACTCATCATGGTATCGTACCCTTTTGGCAGCTGCGTAATAAATTCATGTATATGAGCTGCTTTGGTTGCACGGATCACATCTTCTAAAGTCGCTTGTTCATTGCCGTAAGTCAAGTTTTCAAAAATCGTTCCGGTAAACAACCAAGTATCTTGTAAAACCATCGCATATTGCTTACGCAAACTATTTCTAGTGGCTTCCTTGATATTGTGACCATCTAAATAAATCGCTCCATTATCAGGATCATAAAAGCGCATCAATAAATTTACGATCGTTGTTTTTCCAGCACCAGTTGGGCCGACGATAGCAACGACATTGCCAGCAGAAATCTCAAATGATAAGTCTTTGATCACCGGTTGATTTGCTTGATAACCAAAATTGACATGATCAAAACGAACATTTCCTTGAGCTGTTTTAAATACATAAGCTTGTTTAACATCTTGAACTTCGGGTTCTTCGTCTAATAATTTAAAAATTCGTTCAGCAGCTGCAATCGATGATTGAAGATCACTGAAAATATTTGCTAATTCATTGATTGGTCCAGAAAATTTACGCGAGTAAAGCACAAACGAAGAAAGTTTTCCTAAAGTCAGATGGCCAAATAGAAATAAGAAAGCTCCTAAAATACTGATCAATGATAAGGATACATTGTTGATAAAATTGACAGAAGGACCGGTCATACTGCCGTAATACTCCGCATTATAATAGGCAGACATTGCCTCATCATTCTTTTTACCAAAACGAGCAATCATCGTTTTTTCTTGGTGATACACTTTAGTTGTTTGTTCACCAGATAAAAGTTCTTCGGCCATCCCGTTTAACTCACCCAGTTCAGCGGAACGTTTGCGAAACAGAGGTTGGAATTTATTTGTTAAAAAACGGGTAAGTAAGATCGAGGCGGGGACAGTAATTAAGAAAATAGTTACCATCAATGGAGAGATGATCAGCATCATCACAAATGATCCAATAATGGTCACTAAACTACTTAATACTTGAACCGAATCACTAGCCAAAGAAGTATTGATCGTATCAATATCATAACTCATTCGACTAACGATATCGCCTGTTTGATGTTGGTCAAAATAACCGACTGGAAGTGAGACGATTTTATCAAATAAATCCTTTCTTAACCGATACGCTGTTTTTTGACTTAGATAGATCATCAAGCGACTGATTCCATAACTTAATATCGCTGAAGCGACATAAAAGAAAACCATCAGTAAACAATAGTAAAAAACTTTTTGAAAGTGGACATGGCCTTTACCGATTTGGATCGCATCGATCGCATAACCAGAAAGTAGTGGACCGACTAAGGCAAATAAATTACTGGCGATCGTTAAAATCACTGCTAAAAATAATAGCCATTTGAATTGATATAAATAGCCCCACAAACGAAGGAGTGTTCCTTTTTTTATATTATTCTTCTTCAAGTACATTTCCTCCTGTCTGACCTTGATAGATTTCTTGGTAAGTGGTATTTGTCGCGAGTAATTCCTCGTGAGTACCATAACCAATCATCTTTCCTTTTTCCAACAATAAAATTTTATCGGCATGTTGAATCGAGCTGATTCTTTGGGCAATCAGTATTTTAGTAGTTGAAGTAAAGTGCGTTCGAAGTGCTTTGCGTAAATTAGCATCTGTATGGTAATCCAGTGCACTGGAAGAATCATCTAGAATCAAGACATCCGGTTGCCCAATCAAAGCGCGAGCTAAAAGGACACGTTGTTTTTGACCACCACTCAGATTTTGTCCTTTAGCTTCTAAATGATGATCTAGCCCATCAGGTAATTTATCGATAAATTCACGTGCTTGAGCATTATCGATCGCTTGTTGCAGTTGTTCTTCTGAAAAAGAACGCCCAAACAAAATATTTTCGCGAATCGTATCTGCGAAGAGGACATCTTTTTGTAAGACAGCACCGATATTCTGATGCAAGGCATCCAATGTGTAATGTTTGATTTCTTGGCCATCAAACAAGATTTGACCAGAACTTCGATCATATAAACGCAGAATCAAACTAGCAATCGTTGTTTTTCCGCTTCCGGTTGCCCCCATGATCCCCAACGTTTCGCCACTGGCAATACTAAAACTAATGTTTTCGATCGCCGGTCCGCCGTCTGGATAGGCAAAAGTCACATCTTCAAAGACTAGTTTTGTTGCGTTATTTGTCCGTTGCGTCAATGTACCAGGAACGACAGCAGGTTTTTTTCGTAAGACTTCATCGATCCGATTTGCAGAAGCAATTCCGCGAGAATACAAAACAAAGATTCGTGTGATCGACAGCATCGCATTCAAGATGATCGTGAAATAAGTTAGAAATGCAACGATCACTCCAGGTTGCGTCAGTCCAGCATTCACTCGATAGGCACTGACTAAGATGACTAGTGTCAATCCAAGATTTAAAAATAGATCCAGTAAAGCAGGTGAAGCCGCGAGTGTCACATTCGCAGTGGTTTCTGCGTTCACGAGTGATTGATTGACGGTTTCGAAACGTTTGCGCTCAAAAGATTCTTTTGAGAGAGCTTTGATCACTCGTGCGCCGGTCACATTTTCTCGTACAGTCAAGACGAGTTGATCGACTTGCTTTTGTAATTTCCCAAAAAGTGGAACACCTTTTTTAGAAATATGTGTGACCATCACAAAAATAATTGGCATCACAGCTACCAATACCAAAGTCAAAACGGGATCTAAAGTAGTAGTGATCAAGATACCACCGACAAGTAAAATCGGTGCACGAATCCCCATTCGCATCATTACACCTAAAGTTAGGTGGATATTATAGCTATCAGTAGTTACTCGTGAGACGAGTGAAGATACGCTGACTTCTTCGATTTGGGTGGTATCTAAATAAGAAATTTTATGGAAAAGGTCATCGCGAATATTTTTCGTGGTATCTTTAGCGATTCGCGAGACCATTCGATTGGCGATCACATTTGCCCACAAAGCAAAAGCTGATGCAGCTAACATGACGCCACCCCATAAAAGAATCTTATGAGGATCTTTTTCTGGAATGACATGATCTAAGATAAAGGCCAATGTCCAAGGCAAGACCAATTCCATCATTGTTCCAAGAAATTTTATCAAAACGCCGATTGAAACGCGTGAGCGATACGGCTTCAGATAATGAATGATTAGTTTCATAGTAGCTCCTTAATGAAATATATTTTTTAAAATACTGGTTATTTAGGACACATAATAGCTTCTGCTCGTTCCATGATTTGATGCAACTCAATCGAAAGCTGTTCTTGTCTTTCCAATGGGATATCAGCTAATAATTGAGCATTCCAATTAGTTAATATCTTACGAACATCAGCTTCGATCGCTCGTGATTTTTCTGTAGGGAACACTTGCAATTTGCGAGCATCTTTCTCATCGTTTTTTCGAGTAACAAAGCCTTTTTGCTCAAGTTGTGCAAGTTGACGAGCAACATTGCTTTTGTTGATGAAAATCTTACAAGCTAATTCTTCTTGTGAAATTCCAGGTTGATTACATACACCTAAGATGTAGGCGTGATGCATTTCACCTAAGCCGAGCTTTTTAAATTCTTGTTCACGATACAATGCAGAGAGTCTAGCGATCCGATTGACCATTTTAGTTAAAGAATCCATAGGATCATTCCTTTCTAAATAAACAATTTTGTCCGGTTTATAAAAACAAGCACAGTATAGTATAGAAGAAAAAAGTTGCGGGTGCAACTATTAGTCGTGAGACTGCTGATGAGGTATTTATTTTTTTATTTCAAAAGGCAAATAAAAAAAACAAAAAAAGAATAAATTTGGTAATTTAAATGACGGTTGAACTGAATGATAGCTATTTGTAGTCAGAACAATTAATTGAGTAATTTTTTTGATTTCTAATAGTTATGTATATCCAAAAAGTAAATTTAATCTTTCAAAAATGGCTGGGACTTTGGCTTTAAATGTAGGTAGAATGAAATATATTAATGGGCGCAGTTTATCTGAGGGAGAAAGTGATTTTTATACTTGGTTTATTTTTATGAATAATTATTGAAACAAGACACAAGTATAAAATAACGTAAAAATTATAGTTGAATGATAGAGCTGATCTTTTAGGCAATCGTTTTTATCTAGTTTATAAGAATAGTGAGAGGAGTAGCGATGAAAAAAATTTTTATAGGGATATGTGGATTTGCAAGTTGTTGCTGGCTTATCGCGACTTTGTCTAACGAAGCGGTCTTAAAAGCTGGGGAGCAAACCAACGATCCAGTTGGAGAAGTAACAGTTTCATCAGAAAGTAGCTTGACTGATTCCTCCACAGTCTTTCCATCTGAAACGATTGTTTGGATGGAAGAAAATGATAACCCAAATGAGTCTTTAGCAGAACCTAGCAATCCAACGGAGTCTGCTGAAATCGAAGATTCTGGCATGACGAGTGAATCTGACCTATTACCAGAAAGTAGTACATCAGATGTAAGCCAAGAATCTACAGTTTCATCTTCGTCTAATGAGTTACCAACGAGTTCTAGTAGCCAAAGTAGCAATTCTTCTGAAACGACCACTACTTCTATGAATCCTGGAGTAACTGAAAGTAGCACTAGTTCTAGTAGTGAAAATAGACCAAACACCAGTACAACAAATAGTTCAGTGATCACTACACCAAGTACCGCACCTAGTATGAATCAGGAATCATCCCGAGAAAAAGAGCCAGAACTACCCAGTATAAATCCACCAACAGGAGCGAACTCAAACGTTCCAGCTTATCCAGCGCCAACAGTTCAAGCAACCGAAGTTCTACGACAAGAAGCTCCTACGGCTTTTGGTACTACGAGCACATTGAAACTATCCGAGGAATTAAAAATCAGCGAAGTAGCACCATCTGATTTAAAGGGGTATGAGTTACCGCTACTTTCAAGTTTTAGCAATAAAAATCAAGCTGCACTTATTTATGCAGCTATCCAGCAGTTAGGGGTTGAACAATCAAAAGACATGACGATCGAGCAGTTAATTACACAGTTGTATCGTGATCTGTTTGCTATTGAAATCATTGAGCAGGCTGAAAAAGCTGAAGAAATACCGAGCGGTAGTTTATTGTACAAACAAGAAAAAAACGACGTGCTTTTGCAAGGGATTTATCTAGGTCAAAATTATTATCTAACACTGATAGAAAGTGAGGTCGAAGATGATACGGGAGCTTTGAGCAGCCAACAGCAATTATCAGTTGAATCGCTTGAATCGCTTGAATCAGGTAGTGATTATCTAGCTCAGCCTATCCCGACCAGTGAATTGACAGATTATGGCAAACAACTATTAGCGGAATATCCAGCATCGATCAACTTTACAGAAAATGAGGCAGCTAAAAAATTTATTGCTACGATCGCAATGGATGCTCAAAAATTAGGTCAAGAATATGACGTGTTTGCTTCGGTAATGATTGCTCAAGCTTTATTAGAAAGTGGTTCTGGAACAAGTAGCTTATCTTTAGCACCAAATTATAATTTGTTTGGGATAAAAGGCACTTATCAAGGGCAATCAGTCTCAATGTCTACACAAGAAGATCGCGGAAATGGCGAACTCTATTCAATCCAGTCAGCTTTCCGTCGTTATCCTAATTATGTGGCTTCATTAGGGGATTATGTTGAACTTCTACGGGGCGGAATCAGCGGCAATGCTAATTATTATGAAAATACTTGGCGTTCAGTAGCTAAAAATTATTTGAAAGCTACGCAGGCATTAACAGGAAGTTATGCAACTGACAGTTCTTACGGGAAAAAATTGAGTTCAATCATTGCATTGTATCATTTGACTCAATATGATCGACCAAAAGAAACACAATCGTCAGGTGTTTTTATTAAAGGGAAAGCAGAGATTCCATCAGAATATCGGACATTGATGCGCTACCCAGATTATAACGGTATCAATTACAATTCCTCAGGGTCATATCCTATCGGACAATGCACATGGTATGCCTACAATCGAGTCAAACAATTAGGCAAAAGTGTGGATGACTATATGGGAAATGGTGGCGAGTGGGGAGTTAAAGGAAAACTTTTAGGTTATCAAACGAGCCAAGAACCGCAAGCCGGTTGGTTGATTTCATTTAATCCTGGTACGGCTGGTTCTGACCCGCGTTATGGGCATGTAGCCTTTGTTGAAGCCGTTCGGCCAGAAGGAATCTTAATCTCAGAAGGCAATGTGTATGGCGGTACGATAATTTCTTATCGAGTAATCGCTTCTGATTTAGCTCGCTCGCATTTAGTTACGTATATCAAAGCGAAATAAAGGAGTTTCTTAGAAATGGCTGTCACGAGCAAAAAGATGAATCAAAAAAAAGCTAGTTATTTACTCGTGATCCTATTCATGTTAGTCGTATTCATAATCACGTTGTTTATAAGTAGGCAAATGAATAAGCAGTATAGCATCCATTCGATTTCAGGTGAATCGATGATTCCTACCTTAATGGATGGCGAAAAAGTTTTGATTAAAAAATGTGTGCAGGTTAAACGTTACGATATGATCGCTTTTTCGTTGGCTAAGGAAAAAGGACTTTTTGTTAAACGGGTGATCGGATTGCCTGGTGATGCGTTGATTATCCAAAATAATCGTTTGATATTGAACTTGGGAGAACCGGCTGATTTTGAAACGGTCAGCGAATTTCAATTAACGCCAACGATTGCTGCAGAATTTCAACCACTGAATCAAATTCCTGAAGATGTTTATTTTGTAGTCGGAGATCATTTAGCTGTCTCTAAAGATAGTCGAACGTTTGGCTTCGTCCAGAAGAAAGCTATCAAAGGGAAAGTTCAGGCCAATTTCGCTAAATTTTAAAATCTTCCATTCATAGTAAAGGAGCGAAAAATAGTTGACACTTACAAACGTTATCAGTGTAGCCTTGATTTGTTTCGTTCTTTTTATCGGAGCCTATCGAATACTAGTCTTGATCAAATTGAAAAAAATTTCAGCAGCTGCAGTATCTTCACCTACTTTTCAGCGAAAATTAGATTATGTCAAACACAAACAACAAAAAAGACATGTTTCAGCATTATTACTGATTAGTATTTGTTTAGCTTTGGGAATGATAGTTGCTACGTATAATTTATTTCAGCTGCAAGTTCAATTGAATGATCTAACAAAGCAGATAAAAAGCACACAAAAAAATTTATCATTGGTAAAAAAAGAGCAACAAAAAATCAGCTATAAGTTTCCAATCAAAAACTATCCAGAATCAGGTGTCGGATTGGCTAAATATGATTGGAACGGCTTATTTGCTGCCGATAATCGGCAGCAGTACACTACAGAACACGAAATTTCTAATTCATTGAGTGCGTATTTTGGCTTACCAACTACGTTGATCGTACTAGATATTCCAACACAAACATTGAATATTGCATTAGCTGGTGAATGGGTCAACGCTGAAAATGAACGGCAGATCAAATCAAATCTTTCAGCGTTCGCGAAAGAAGCAGAAGCGATTGCGCAATTAACGCAAATCACTTTTCAGTTAAACGTAAGTGATGGCAAGAAGCAAAGTCAAAAGTATCGTTGTTTATTTTCACGTGAAAATAGTGACGAACAATTTTTAATAGTCCAAGAAGAATAAAAGAAAGAAGGGAAAGAAATGGTCGCGCAACAAAAAAAGAATGGCTGGTTTTTTAATAAAAACATTATCGATGAAATCAATTCTATTCCAGAAGAGAAAGTAGGTGGCGATATAAACCTAAAGTCAGCACCAACATTAAAAATGGTCTCTGATAATACGGTTGGAGATTTATCCAATTTTTCCACAACAGAGCCGCTGCCGGAAGAGGTCAAGGAATTGAAACGTCTGATCTTTGAAAAAGAACAGACATTGCAAAAATACAAAAAAGAAATGGAAGAAAAACAAGACCGTTTAACCAAAGAAAATGAAAACTATCGTCAGTCTGTTTTACAAATCGGTGATGAGAAGGCAGAGCAACGGCGCAAGATCCAAGAGTTGGAAAATGAGGTTCAACGTAGCCGCGAAGAGATTGACAAACTAAGAGAAGCACAAGAGTTGAATCAATTACGCCAACAGCTAAAACTAGTAGAAGAGGAAAATAAAAATTTGAAAGATTCTGTTGCACATTTAGCTACCGTAGAAGAAGAATTAGAAGCGATCCATGAACAACATCAAGCACTAGTAGCCCAGCAAAAAGCTGAAGAAATCCAGCGCTTAGAAAAAGTTCGTCAATTAGAACGTCAAATCGCAGAGTTATTGGAAGAGCTAAATGAAAAAGATGAACAATATACACAGTTAGATAAAGAAATCGTAGAAAAAGATCAAGCAATCGATAAAATGGCTGAAAAACAGGAAGCTAATGAATCACAAAAACAAATCTTACAAGAATTGAACCAACAAGTTTCGACACTATTGGCGGAAAATGAGCAACTGAAACAAGAAGCTATCGAAAATCAGCAAGAGATCGGTGAAGTATTGATTTCAGCGAGAAAACAAGCCAATCGAATGATTGAAAAATCAAAGGTTGATGCGTATCGAATCATCGAAGACGCAAAAAAAGAGTTGGTCTTAATCAATGAACAAGCAAAAGAAATTTCTGAAGAAGTTAATGAGTCTCGCAGTTCGATCTTGTCATTATTTGAAGAAATGCAGACGCGAACTGAAATGCTTTCAAAAACAAAAATGGCAACGACTGTATTTTCGACAGATAGTTCTGCTAATGACAGTTTGTAAGTGGACAGAGCATCCAAAATATTTGGATGCTTTTTTATTTTGTCTAAATAGATGAGCGCTTTTTTGCAAGCGTTTTTATTGTGCTGTATCTATGAGGCGCTTATAGTAGTTATATGGAAATAAGCTACTCGTTTTCTTTGGATCAAGAATATCAGGAAGAAGGTGTTCGTTATGGTAAAGACGATTGAACGAGAATCAATGGTGATTCACGGCTGGATCACTACTTTGGATACATCAGACTCTGCTGAGGGACTGATAGGGATCAGTCAGCAAAAAATGCGGGCAAAAGAGGAATACGCCTCAAAAATAGAAGAAGATTTGTTTGTTGTGAATGCATTGATCGATGGGGACCAATGTTATTTGATCGGAAATAAAGATTTGAATAAAACCCGTCCTTCAGAAATTTTATTGCCGGCTGGAACGTATGCATATTTTGATTTGGATTATCAGGATCAAGTAGAATTAGATCAGGAAATCAGCAACTGCTACGGTGAGTTGATGCAAGATGAGACCGTCAAGTTGTTGGGTAATTATAATTTAGAAGAATATACCGCAGTTGGAAAACTTACGCTCTATCTGCCAGTGCAAAAAAAATAGATTAAAAAAAAGCTGCCAATCCGATCGGATTGACAGCTTTTTAAATAATAAGATTGTTTTAGTTGTTGCCAAAGAACTCTGCGGCAATTTCTTGCCCTTGATCAATTTTTTTCCATTGTTCATCCACGGTTAGATTATTTCCGCTATCGCAAGAAGCAAAACCGCATTGGTGAGATAAGAAAAGGCGTTCTTTTGGAATGATCGTGCTAGCCTTTTCTAAGTAATGTAAGACTCGGTCAGCATCATCTAATGTATTGGTTTTACTTGATAATAATCCCAACACTACTTCTACTTGATCTTTTTCCGCTAAAACATTCAAAGCGGATAATTCACCGGCACGTTCATCATCCCATTCTAAGAAGAAGCGATCATAGTGTTGTTCGCCTAAGAATTTTTCAGCGATTGCTTGATAGGTTCCACCAGAGGCATGGCGTGATTCGTAATTTCCACGACAATTATGGGTCCAAATTTTCAATCCAATCTCATGACCAAAGTCGATGATTTCATTATTTACTGTCACAAATTCTTGTGCCAATCCAACAAGGTCAACATTTCCTTCAGCGAAAAAGCTGTCTTTATTGCTTGAATCAAATAGTTCCCACAAACAATCATCAAATTGCACGATTTCGCCGCCAGCAGCTTTGTATTCAGTCAAGAATTCTTTATACGCGTTGATCAAACCCGCTTTTAATTCTTCTTTTGTTTTGTAGACTTGATCTTCTCCATATAACCCGTTGAAGACAGAAAGTTCTGTAAAGGCATGAGCAACACTCCAAACAGTTGTTTTAACATCATTGCCTTGGTCTTGTGCTTTAACTTCTTTAAAAATATCGATGAAATGATGTTTTTTACCGGATAAAGGAGCAACGATCCGAATACCGATATCTTTGCGGGTTTCAAAATGATCGCCATCAAAATCTTTGAAACTGTAACCGTGGTCTGCGATAAAACGCTCGATTCCTGCAAGTCCCCAAATAAAATCCAGATGCCACATTGATTTTGAAAACTCGCCATCTGTCAGCACATCGATTTTATGATCGATTTGATCTTGGATGATTTGTGCGATGGCTTTCGTTTCAACTTCTTGATACCCTTCAAAGTCCTTGTAGAAAGGATAAGTGATATCATCACGATCTTGGATTTGATCTTTATAATCCAATAAATTTTGTGGACGTAATAGTGAACCGACTAACTGAAATTTTGATTTTGTCATTGAAGAATTCCCCCTACCAATTTTGTGCACTTATCGTATCAAAAATTGAGTATAATAAATAATACGTATTATCTTTAATTAACTATAGGTATTACCTATTAATAGGAGGGACTTTCTTGCGCATCCAACAATTGCAGTATTTAGAAAAAATTGCTGAGACTGGTTCAATGAATGAAGCAGCTAAACAATTATTTATTTCACAGCCTAGTTTGACACAAGCAATCAAAGAATTAGAAACAGAATATCAGATCCAACTTTTTTATCGCAGTAAAACCGGGATGACCTTGACGAATGAAGGGCGAGAATTTATCAACTATACTCGGGGGATTTTAGATCAAGTAAATCTATTGAATGCGAAGTTCAAAAACACAACGATTCGCAAACAGATTTTTAGTGTTTCCGCCCAACATTATGCCTTTGTTGTTCATGCCTTCGTAGAGTTAGTAAAAAAAGTCGGTGGAGAAGAGTATGATTTTACTTTGCGGGAGACTATCACTGAAAATGCGTTGAATGATGTCCAAACTTTCAAGAGTGAAGTCGGGATCATTTATTTGAATTCGTTCAACGAAATGGTTCTGAAACGCTTGATCAATGAAAAGGAATTAGAATTTATTCCGCTTTTTGAAGCCCAGCCGCATGTCTTTGTAGGGCGAAATAATCCATTGACTCAGAAGAAAAAAATTACTTTGGAGGATTTAACTGATTATACTTATTTGTCTTATGAACAGGGGGATACGAATTCTTTTTATTTTTCAGAAGAGATATTGAGTACGATGCATCATAAAAAACAGATCAAAATCAGTGACCGCGCCACGATCTTTAATTTAATGGTGGGACTAGACGGGTATACGATCAGTTCAGGAATCATCAGTAGTGAATTAAACGATGAAAAAATCGTAGCGATTCCACTAGCAGTCGATGATCGGATGACATTAGGTTATTTGAAGCAGAAAAAAATTGCCTTAAGTCCGGTGGGACAAGAATATATTGAATTATTAAAACAACATATCCGAAATTACGGATTTGAGATTTTTGAATAGAACGACGAAACGTAGCTACTTTTTCTAAAGTATATTTCTAGAGTTTTTTAATAAGTTTAATCAATAAAGTCAAGAAATCCTTTTTTCTTTAGCAGCCAGGTTAAAACGATGGCCTGAGCAAAGTAAATAACTCTTTTCATCGAACACTTCTCAGTAGACGTCATGTTCTTTAAGCATCAAAAAATGATCATAGCAAGCAATTACCAGGTCATTTTTTCGTGAACGTTTTCAATAACTCTTGCAATCTTTTTTAGAACATGTAACACTAGTTTTAAGGATGGAGTAAAAGCATAATGATCATTTAAGGAGAAAAAAATTGAAAAAGTTAATAGGTATTGGTTTGATCGGGCTTTTTTTACTGACCGGCTGTGGGGGTAAAGGAACAATAAGCAGTGAAGAAAAACCGACGACTTCGACGGAAAGTCAAAAAAATACACACGTAAAAATCAAATTTTCAGCTGTTGGCGATAATTTGATTCATGATTATATCTATGATCACTTGAGGCAAGCAGATGGTAGCTATCGTTTTGATGAGCTCTATGAGCCGACGCGTTATCTAGATCAAGATCGTGATATTTCCTATATCAATTTAGAAACACTTTGTGCGGGGGAAGAATTAGGTTTGTCAGGTTATCCTTCGTTTAATGGACCAACTCAAGTATTGGATTCGTTACATCAAGCTGGTTTTAATTGGTTATCAGCAGCTAGTAATCACAGTTTTGACCGTGGTGAAGAAGGTATTATCAAACAATTAGATTATCTTGAAAAATATCCCAATATTGCTGTGACGGGTTCACAAAAATCGGCAGATGCACCACGATTTAAAGTGAAAGAAATCGATGCGGTTAAAGTCGGATTGACGACATATACGTATGGATTAAATGGTCTGACTTTGCCGGAAGGAAAAGACTATTTAGTAAACCTGATCGATGAAGATCAAATCAAAAAGGATATGGATGTATTGAACCAAAATAGTGATATCCAAATTGTCAGCATGCATTGGGGTGAGGAGTACCAGTTCGTACCGAATGAAGAACAACTACGGATCGCACAGCTGCTAAGTGATTGTGGGGTAGATGTAATTGTCGGCGGCCATCCTCATGTGATCCAACCAATGGATTATTTAACAGGGACATCTGGCAATCAAACATTAGTGATATATTCACTGGGAAATTTTATTTCTTCTCAGGCCGAAAATGATCAAATGCTGGGTGGGATGGGACGTTGGACCCTTGATTATGATCAAAATAGCCAAGCTGTGACATTCGATCAAGTTGAGTTCTGGCCAACAGTTACCTACATTGGGGATAATTATCAAACATATAAAACCTATGCTTTAAAAGATTATACTAATGAACTTGGGGAGCAACACATGATCCATCTGAACCAAGGGCAAGATTTATCAAGAGATTATTTCATAGGGCGAACAAAACAAATTATGAATACCAAAGTACCTATCGTGTATTAAGGATGATTATTAAAGCGATAAAAAGAAGCTAGAACAAAAATAAGTGCAACTTTTGTTCTAGCTTCTTTTTTATTTTTGATTTGAATCGGAATTTGTGTTGATCGTACCTTTTCGTTCAGGGCTTTTCCAAGTTCCTGATCCTAGTCCGAGAATCGTTTTGACGGCGGGCACAAAAGTCGTAACGATGGTCAAGGCGTTCATGATCCAATAAAAAACCATGTACAGAGGAGCGAAAAAGAGGTATTTGATTTTCCTGCCACGGTCATCTACGATCAGCGAAGCAATCAATTGGATCGTACCTGAGATCATTTCAAAACAAACAAATAGCAAGGCCATCGTCAGCATATGATAGATCCGCTCGCCGTTTCCAGTGATCAAAAATCGTCCCAGTGTAAAGATGAAGATCACCGAAGAAATCCAAAAGAAAAAGGACCAGACGATACTAAAGGTTTGATCGACGAACATGACGGTATGCCCAATATTCCGAAACGGATGGAAAATAATTTTTTTGAAATTTGTCAGCCAAACTTCTGTCCCGCCTTTGGCCCAGCGTTTTCGTTGACGATAAAGCATCTTTAAGGATTCAGGCACTTCCATGAAAAACATGATCTGTGGGGCAAAAAGCGAGAGCCAACCATCCATTTGATGATCCCAAGCAATACTGATATCTTCTGTTGCCCGATCTTGCCGGAACAAGCCGACATCGATCAAAGCATCTTTTCGATAGATCGTATTGGCACCACTGTAAGCATAGATACTACCAAGTACACCGATTTGTGTCCGTTTGATGATCCCAACGATACTAGAAAATTCCACTGTTTGCGATTTAGCAATGAGTTTTGAACGATTCAAGACATCCATGTTGGCTGTGATGGCCGATATATTCGTAGAATCCGAGCGTAAGAAGTAATTAACATAACGATTCAAACAATCTGGCTCTGGCACAGTATCGGCATCATTGCTTAAAATCAATTTACCTTTTGCAAAACCTAAGCCGATATTGAAGGCATGGGCTTTACCTTTGTTCTTTTCGATGCGCAATACACGCAGATTTTTGTATTTCTCTTGTAAACGAGCTAAGATTTCTGGGGTACTGTCAGTGGAACCGTCATCGGTAACTAGGACTTCATAATGAACATAATTAATTTTTGTCATCAAGTATTCGATCGTCGTTTCGATGACGATTTCTTCGTTATGAGCAGGCACCATGATCGTAATAAAGGGCTCGATTTCTTCGGGAATCTCATCCCAATCTTTTTGCCGATAGTTGAATAAAAATGTGTAACACAATACACCAATAAACCAAGCAAAACCACCAATGATCGGATAAGTGATCAAAACTAAAAAGCCGATCGTTAGGATTACATCTACGATAGGAATTCCAGTATGAACTAAGGTGATCATAGCTTGACCCCGCCTTCTTTATACAAAGTACGAACGAAGTCAGTAGCTAAATTTTGTTCTTCTTTTACTGAATAGAAACGAACCTCTTTGCGAAATTCTTCTGGACCAAACCGTTGATCGTATTCATCATTCAATAATTTTCGCCGCTTTTCTAAACGTTCTTCATCGTATTGGATATTTTTTTGAAGCAGTGTTTTAAACCGATGATTATTCCAGAAAGTCAATGATACATATAATATAACAAGGAAAACGAAAATAATAGCTAAAAAAATAAAAAGAAAAGATAAAGTTTGCAGTTCTTCTTTGTAAACTAAAAAGTGCTCTCTCTTGGCAATATTAGGAAAGACGAAGGGGAGCGCGATCCAGAAAAAAGGCAACAACACCGCAGCCCATCCTAAAAGAGCTATTGCTGTTTGCCAAATTTTATTTCCATAATTTCCTTTTTGATAGTAACTATCGTAGACTAAATCTTTTTGAGCCTCTTCTCGACTGAGTGTTCGCTTCACTTTCTTGCCTTATTTCTGGTTTTTATTTTTAAAAAATGACTATTAACTTAGTTTAGTGTGCCATTAATATAATGAACATTCAAATAATAACTTCTTAATCTCTATCATCATTTTTATTTATATGTTATTTAAAATTCGCTATTATGCTAATTTCACTCAGGTTAGCTCGGTCTTCTGTTAAGATTATGGTAGACCCTATTTATGAAGAAATTTTAAAAAAAATACATGTTTTATTAGAAGAAACATTATATTAGAAAACGTTATCTCTTGATTTTAATAATAACAATAATATTACTGTTTTATCCAATAATTGAACTGAATAAAAGACCTAGAATCCTTTACTAGATTCTCGGTCTTTTGAAATACTATAAAAAAATTAACGCCAACCTAATTCTGGAGCAATCTCTTTGATGATTGTTTCTAGCATATGGACGTTGTAATCGACCCCTAACGTGTTGGGAAGCGTCAATAGAACCGTGTCTGCTTCTTTGATTGCTTCATCTTCTGCTAACTCTTTGACTAGTTTATCTGGCTCACCCACAAAGGTTTTACCAAAAATCGTCGGGTCTTGGTGATAGGCTAGGTAACCGACTTGATCTTGTTTTGTTTCGGCACCTTGATAGCCAAAAATTTGCCGATCAAAATCGGTAGTGATCGGTTGAATTGAACGAGTTACCAATGTGCGAGGTTCAAAATCATGTCCGGCTTCTTTCCAGGCTTCCTTATAGGCGCGTAGTTGTTTAGCTTGTTGAACATGGAAAGGTTCATTGGATTCATAGGTCACTAATGTAGATGATTGAAGATTCATCCCTTGTTGTGCCGCCCAAATCGCTGTTTGCTGTGAGCCAGCACCCCACCAGATACGTTGCCGTAAACCAGCAGAAAAAGGTTCTAAGCGTAATTTTCCTGGTTTTTGTGGGAACATCGGTTGAGGATTTGGTTCAGCAAATGGATTGCCCTCAATCAAAGCTAAAAATTCTAAGGTTCGATCACGAGCAATTTCTTTGATCTCATCTTCACTGTAGTCATAGCCAAAGTATTTCCAGCCATCCATTACTTGTTCAGGTGAGCCACGACCTACGCCTAGCTGCACACGACCTTGAGTGATGATATCAGTCAATCCGGCATTTTCTGCCATCATATAGGGATTTTCGTAACGCATATCGATAACGCCAGTACCGACTTCGATCTTCTTTGTTTTTGCACCGATCGCGGCTAATAAAGGAAAAGGGGAGCCACTTTGATCCGCAAAATGGTGGACACGATAATAAGCACCATCAATACCGATTTTTTCAGCTTCTACTGCTAAATCAATCGCTTGTAGATACGCATCGCTTGCTGTTTTGACCAATGATCCTTGATCCATCCAATGGCCAAAACTTAAAAAACCAAGATTCTTCATGTAGAAGATCCTCCTTGAAAGTTTTTACTTACTTTTAATAAGTTAAATTGATTGTACTAGATTTATTTAAAAAAGGCGAAGAATTGAGCTTAAAAAAGTGGCTAAGACAAAAAATAGAAATTATTTTTGTCTTAGCCACTTTGCTTAATGAGTATTTACGATTTTTTGGATCTTTTCAGCTAAACGACGAATCAAATTCGGTGCGCTAGTACGAAAATCTTCAATGAATGAACCAGAAAGACTGTCGATCGTACCGACTTCATTATCCATGATATCAAAAAAGGCGAGGGTAGTATCCTCTGTTTTCCAACTAGCTTTCCAATAAGGTCCTTCCAGATAACCGTCCAATATTTGCTGACTATTGTCTCGGACAGCTTGTCGGATGATTTCTTCTTCAGTGATCGGGGTACCTTTTTCTTTGAAATACGTTAATTTTTCTGCCACTTCATACATATTTTCAGGAACTAATGAATACATGTTACAGGACTTCCTTTCTTGAATTATCACCAGGGATAATTCACTTTTGTTATACAAAATTTTAGCAAAGAAAGCAATAAAAATTTCTCTTAGGCATTCCCTCTTTCTGCTGAATGAGAGACGGACAAAGAGTGTTTTCATTGACAGATAATTTTAGCTGTGTTATTTTTCTCGCAATACGAAAACGTTTTAGAATCGATTGGGAGGAAATAGAAATGACAATCAGCAATCATAATGTAACTGAATCTTGCTGTTGTTGTGTGGTGCGTAAAGCAGTACACCAATTTGTCATGCCTATTAACTGCCCAACATTCAGTCGTTTTTAAAACTAGAGAAAAAGATCAATTTCTAGTTTTAGTTTAACGAAGTGTCCAGGTGCTGATTAATAGTCAGCACCTTTTTTTGTTTTGCTAAAAAATTAATTGGAGGAGTTCATTATGATTATAGATTCGATCCAATCAGCGATTGGCCAAACACCTTTATTACGTTTCACAGCGAAAGATTTTGAGGAGATTCCTGAAGGTTCAGCGATTTATGCGAAATTAGAGTATTTGAATCCCGGTGGCAGCATCAAGGATCGCCTAGGTGATTATTTGATCAAAGAAGGCTTAGTAAGTGGAAAAATAAAACACACGACGACGATTATTGAACCGACCGCTGGAAATACGGGGATCGGGGTCGCTCTAGCCGCAGTTGATGCCGGTCTTCCGACGATTTTCGTCGTACCAGAAAAATTTAGTTTAGAAAAACAGGCCTTGATGCGAGCCTTAGGAGCGACGATTATTCACACACCGACGGAAGAGGGAATCACTGGTGCAATAAAAAAAGCTAAGGACATTCATACGGAGTTGACCGACAGCTATTTGCCGTTGCAATTTGAAAACCCAGCGAATCCGGAGGCATACTACCGAACGCTAGGGCCTGAATTAGCAGCAGATCTTGGTGAAAAAATCAGCAGCTTTGTAGCTGGCATCGGCAGTGGCGGGACATTTAGTGGAGTCGCTCGTTACTTATTAGAAAAAAATCCAGCCATTCGATTGATTGGTGTAGAACCAGAAGGCTCGATTCTTAATGGAGGGGAAAGCCATGGGCATGAAATTGAAGGTATCGGAGTGGAATTTATTCCCGAATTTTTGACTGATCTACCGATTACTCAGTATGCGACGATCAGTGATCAAGCAGGATTTACGATGACACGGCGTTTGGCAAAAGAAAAAGGACTCTTAATCGGCAGTTCTTCTGGGGCAGCGATGGTAGCGGCTTTAACAGAAGTTCGTCAGTTACCACGAGGCAGCCAAGTTGTTACGATTTTTCCTGATGCAGGGGATCGCTATCTATCAAAAGATATTTATACACGCGAAGACTATATGACCGCACAGCCATTAAAATAAGAAAGCGAGGATATTTGATGGGTTTAGAATTTATGCCGATTTTTGAAGAATGGGCGTCAGATTATGACAATGAAGTAAATGGAGGCAATCCGGAATACCAAGAAGTCTTTGCGGGCTATTGGCGGATTCTCGAGGAAATCACTACATTATCTGGTGAAATTGTGTTAGAGTTTGGTAGTGGAACAGGCAATCTCACGGAGAAATTACTTGCTGCAGGTAAGACTGTTTATCCGGTGGAACCATCACAAGAAATGCTGAACATTGCGCAACAAAAATCCGCGCTTAAAGACGTTACTTTTTTAGCTGGCGACATGGAAGATTTTCCAGTGCTTCCGGAAAAAATCGATACGATCGTTTCGAATCTCGTTTTTCATCATTTGACAGCTAGTGAAAAAGAACAGGCGATCCGACGGTATAATCAATTGTTGCCGATTGGCGGTAAGATTATTTTTGGTGATACGATGTTTTTATCGAAAAAGGATTATAATGAGATCGTGGCAGCTGAAAAAGCGCATAGCCGAACCGAGTTAGCGGCCGACCTCGAGCGTGAGTATTATCCACTCATCCCTGAGTTAGAAGCCTATTTTAGCACTAGCGGCTTTCAAACAAACTTTCGTCAAATGAATCGCTTTGTTTGGTTAGTCGTTGCAGAAAAATCAACGGAGGTAGAGAAATAAAATGAGAATGAACGTAGAAAGTTTCAATTTGGACCATACGAAAGTAGAAGCACCATATATCCGTGTAGCTGATAAAAAAACCGGCGCAAATGGTGACTTGATCGTAAAATACGATGTTCGTTTCAAACAGCCAAATAAAGAACATATGGAAATGGCATCATTGCATTCATTAGAACATTTAACAGCTGAATTGATCCGTAATCATGCGGACTATATCGTCGATTGGTCACCAATGGGTTGCCAAACAGGTTTTTATTTAACAGTTCTAAATCATGACAACATCGATGAAGTGATGGACGTTTTAGAATTAACCATGAAGGATGTTCTGACAGCGACTGAAGTACCTGCCAGCAATCCTGTTCAATGTGGATGGGCAGCGAGCCATACTTTAGAAGGCGCGCAAGAATTAGCACAAGAATTTTTAGCTAAACGTGCTGAATGGGGCAACGTTTATCCAGCCTAAGCAAACCAAAAGCCGATACTCTAAGTGAGTATCGGCTTTTTATTTACGCTAAACCTGATGTTATAAACCTAATTGTTCTTCTTTGTTCGTCAAAAATTTCGCTAACTCTGCTTCGATATCTACCTCTAAGCGATTAGAAAGTTCCATCAACCACCAGATATTCTCAGCTAATTTTTGTTCCAAAGTATAAGGTGTCTCATCGTAATAACGATCTAGTTTTGTCATCGTTAGCCGATTCAAATTTCCGATATCATTCGAAAGAGCCAGCAGATCTTCTTCAATTGACCATTTACTTTGATGATGTTTTACTTCTAACTCATGATAACGCGAACGAATCGCATTGCTGCGTTCAGCAAGTTCTTTGATGCCCATAAAATCAACTCCTTAAAATATTCTAATACCTAGCAGTATATCTAAGTAAAGAAAAAAAGCCAGTCAATATTGACTGGCTTTAAAGTATACTATTCCCACTCAACTGTTGCTGGTGGCTTGCTCGTAATATCATACACGATACGGTTTACGTGTGCGACTTCATTAACGATGCGGACAGAGATTTTTTGCAAGACATCCCAAGGAATGCGAGCAAAGTCAGCTGTCATGCCGTCGATAGAAGTAACGGCACGGATACCGATTGTGTAATCATACGTACGGCCATCGCCCATAACACCGACTGAACGGATGCCAGGTAAGACAGTGAAGTATTGCCATACATCGCGGTCAAGACCAGCGTTGGCGATTTCTTCGCGTAGGATTGCATCTGATTCACGGACGATTTCTAATTTATCTTCAGTGATTTCACCAAGCACACGGATACCTAATCCAGGACCTGGGAATGGTTGGCGCCAAACGATTGAGTCAGGCATGCCAAGTTGTGTTCCTAATTCGCGGACTTCATCTTTAAATAATGTATTTAAAGGTTCGATTAATTCGAATTGCATATCTTCTGGTAAACCACCAACATTGTGGTGCGATTTGATTGTTTGAGCTGTTTCAGTTCCAGATTCGATTACGTCAGTGTAAAGCGTTCCTTGGGCTAAGAATGAAATTCCTTCTTCACCGGCAAGTTTTGTTGCTTCGTCATCAAAAACATACACGAATTCGTTTCCGATGATTTTACGTTTTTTCTCTGGATCAGAAACGCCGGCAAGTTTGTTTAAGAAACGATCTTTGGCATCGACTTTGATGATGTTTAAGCCGAATTTTCCGCCTAATGCTTCCATTACTTGTTCGCCTTCGTCTTTACGTAATAGACCATGGTCCACGAAGATCGACGTCAATTGATTACCGATTGCTTTTTGTAAAAGCACACCGACAACGCTTGAGTCAACACCGCCAGAAAGGCCAAGTAAGACTTTTTTGTCGCCGACTTGTTCACGGATTTTAGCTACTTGCATGTCGATGAAGTTATCCATCGTCCAGTCGCCTTTACATTGACAAACATCTAGGGCAAAGTGACGCAACAAGTCATTACCGTATTCTGAATGGCGGACTTCTGCGTGGAATTGGATTCCGTAGAAGTTGCGGTTCGTATCTTGGATCGCTGCGATCGGACAATCTTTACTTGTACCAACTTTTTCGAAACCGTCAGGAACTTTAGTAACTAAGTCACCATGGCTCATCCAAACAGTTTGTTCTTTAGGTGTATCAGCAAAAAGAACGGCATTGTCAGAAAGAACTTCTAATGTTGCTTGTCCGTATTCACGATTTTTGGCAGGTTCAACTTTACCACCTAGGTTATAGGTGATCAATTGCATACCATAACAGATACCAAGAACAGGGATTCCTAATTCGAAGATCTCTGGATCGATCGAGAAGGCCCCTTCATCATAGACACTATTTGGTCCACCAGAAAGGATAATTCCTTTAGGATTGATGGCTTTGACTTCTTCAGCAGTGATGCGGTGGCTCATTAGTTCTGAAAAAACACCGAATTCACGGATACGACGAGTGATTAATTGGTTATATTGGCTACCATAATCAAGTACGATAATTTTTTCTACATTTGTTAATTCAGTAGAAATGTTTGTCACAATTATTACCCCTTTTCAAGTTATATTATAAAAGAAAGCAAGCTTTCTTTATAAGCTAGTATTTACGCAAATAAATTTCATCAATGATATGATGCTTTGCCTTGTGCAAGATGATATCAGCTCGGCCTCTGGTTGGCAAGATATACTCTTCCAGATTCTTTAAATTAACATTTTTCCAAACATCTTGTGCCATTGCAAGGGCTTCTTTGCGGTCGCCAATGGCGTAATCATAATAATAATTATCAGGAACTTTGAAAGCTGTGTCTAATAAAGACTCAAAGCGTTCTAAGTACCATCTTTCGATCATTTTTGGTTCTGCATCGACAAATATCGACAAATCAAAAAAGTCGCTGATATAGATTTGTTGGTTTGCCGGCAGCTGCAAGGTATTGATACCTTCCACGATCAAAATATCGGGCGAATCGATCAGTTCGTATTCACCTTCAACGATGTCATATACATCATGGGAATAAGTCGGGATCGGGATATTTTCTTTACCGGATTTGACTTCATTCAAAACATCGATCAAGTTTTCCATGTCGTAACTTTCAGGAAATCCTTTGCGGTCCATGATCCCACGTTCTTCTAAAATCGCATTGGGATACAAAAAACCATCGGTAGTAATCAATTGAACGGTTTGGTGTTTGAACAAACGGCTCAACAATGTCTGTAATAAACGAGCGGTGGTACTTTTTCCGACAGCTACACTACCAGCGATGCCGATAATGAAGGGTGGCATTTTTACATAACGATGTAAAAATAGGCCTTTACTTAATGTCAGAGATTCAAAATCTTTCATGTACAGATGGATCAAGTGACACAATGGAACATAAACATCTGCTACATCTTTCATAGAGATGCGGTCATTCAAACTTTTGATACTATCTAACTCAGCTTGGGTTAACGGGGTGTTTTCCGGGGTATAAAAATCTTGCCAATCATCCCGGGCAATCCGATAATAATTCCCTCTTTCGTTCATAGCAGCCTCCATACTCATATACTAAGTACTCATTTTTAGTTAAAATGAGTTTTTTCATCTCGTCTATCCATTCTGTAGGCAAATTCATCGGACTGATTTTGTGCTTTTTAGCCTATCATAAGAATTTATGAAAAGTGGAACAGATAGTCGTTGATAACTGCGCTTATTCTAACATAAAAAAGTTCTTCAAAGCGTGCTCGCTTCTCAAGAAATCCGAATAATTTCCATTTAAAAAGTACTATCTCTCATTCTATCCGAAAAAAAAGCCAAAAAGCTATCAGAATAGTAGGAGTTTCATCATTTTTTTAGATGAGAGCGGTAAAACTTTTAAGATATTAAGAAATCGGATGAAAGAAATAAAAAGGTCTAGACTAAATTAGAGTAATTAATAAAATTCAATGAGCAGTCTTTCAATTCTATTTAACTGAATGATCGTGACATTTCATGCTATGATAGAGAAGAATTCTTTGCTAAAAAAGAATAGTCGAAAATGATTATAAGCAACTAGAAAGTGGGTTGTAGTGATGAAAAAAATTGTTTTGTTTGGAGATAGCTTATTGACCGGCGCAATGAATGGTGAAACCAGTGATATTCTGGATCGCTATATTCTTGATGAACTCAGTGAGATGGGATTTCCAGGCTACCGTTTAATAAAATTAGGCCACAGAGGCGAGACTTCCTCTGATGGATTGAAAAGAATCGACGAAGCGGTGGAAGCAGAAGGTGATTTTGTGGTAATCTCCTTTGGTACGAATGATTCATTGAAACAAAAAAACAGTGTCGATCTTTTTGGTGAGAACATCGAGCAAATGCTTCGTTCGTTTGATGCGGCTAAGATTATTTTATTGACACCAGGTTATTTGAATACCAAAATCAGAACAGACGGCGACAATGAGCGCCAACAAATTTTTGCCGAAAGAGCAAAACAAGTGGCAGAAGTAATGGGCGTCGATGTGATCGATCTTTATCACCATATGACCGTCTATCCAGAACCAAACGAGTTTGTCCAAGCCGCAGATGGGATTCATCCTTCGATGGAAGGTTACCATTTCTTAGGGGCATTGATCGCTCGTGACATCAAAGAAAAATTATTAGCAGAAGGGTAAAATTATGGCAAACCATTATTATTCAGAAAATCCTGAAACAGCACACGACCTGCATCAATGGTCGTTTGAACTTGCAGGAAAGACATTTCAATTTGTTACCGACAGTGGTGTTTTTTCTCGTGGGACCGTCGATTACGGCTCTCGTGTTTTGATCGAACATTTTGATGCAACGGAATTACCGGAAGGGACGTTATTAGACGTCGGTTGCGGCTACGGCCCAATTGGCTTAGCGTTGGCTTATCAAACTAAACGCCCGGTCGAAATGATCGATGTCAATAATCGAGCGGTTGAATTGGCGCAAGGAAATGCCAAACGTAATGGCATTGAAGCCGATATTCATCAATCGAATATTTATGAAACATTGAATCAAAAAACATATGCAGCGATTATCAGCAATCCGCCGATCCGTGCAGGAAAAAAAGTTGTGCACCAAATTTTAAGCGAAGCAGCACCGCTGTTAAAAATTGGTGGCAGCTTAACGATCGTGATTCAAAAGAAACAAGGTGCACCTAGTGCCAAAAGTAAAATGGAAGATGTCTTCGGTAATGCCGAGATCATCGCCAAAGACAGAGGTTATTATATTATTCGCAGTGTTAAAGAATAAGTCTAGATCCTATCTACTCGATTTTTAGTGGATAGGATCTTTTTATTGCTTAAGATTATTTGTTCATTTTCTAAAAATCCTTTTAATGAAAAAAGCTTTCTTTCTATTTTTGCCTTTGCTACACTTAAAAAAAATGGGGGAAGAAGGGCCAAGATGAAAATTACCATCAAACAAATCGCTGAACTTGCAGGCGTTTCTGTGACGACAGTCTCGCAGATTTTAAATAATAAAGGCAGTCGTTTTAGCGAACAAACACGTAGAAGAGTCATGGAAATCGTAGACGAATACCAATACAAACCCGATTTTTTTGCAGCCAATCTGATCAATCGTCATTCGAAAACCATTGGGATGATCGTGCCAGATGTAACAGATTTCTTCTTTTCCAAAGTGATTGAAGGTGTCGAGCATTACCTAAATCCATTAGGGTATATGATTATTTTATGTAATTCTCGTCATGATATAGAACAAGAGAACCGCTATTTAAATGAACTTTCACATCGTTCAGTCGACGGTATCTTGATGGCTACACCGAATCGATTAGATGCAGATCATGAATTAGGAAGTGAGTTCTATCGTCGTCATCCTATCGTATTGATCGACCGGGGACTAAACGATCGTGACTGGGGTCAATTATTGGTGCAAGAATACGCAGGTGCACAGGAATTATTACGGATGTTAGTAAAAAAAGGTCATCGACATATCGGGATGTTGAAAGAAAGTGCAGGCTATTATCAATTGACGGAACGGGTCAAAGCCTATCAACAAGTTGTTTTTGAATACCAGTTGCCATTTGATGAAAGTTATATTTGTTCGGGCGAACTAACAATTGCAGGTGGTTATCATGCAGCCAAAGAAGTCTTGAAAAACAAAAAAATTACTGCGATTTTTTGTGGGAATGATGAAATGGCAATTGGCTGCTATCAGGCTATTTACGAAGCAGGATTAAAAATTCCAGAAGATATTTCTGTCGTCGGATTTGATGGGTTAGAAGTAAGCCAATATATGGTGCCGCCGTTAACAACAGTCTTTCAACCTAGTTTTGAAATCGGCTTCTCTTCAGCCAAATTCTTAGTAGATGCGATTAATTTCCCTTCTCAGCGAATCCCGAATAAAATATTCCAAACCAAATTAATTATTCGTGAGAGTGTGAAAAATATAAAGTAGGGTTGACAACGGGGTTTATACCCGTTATGATAGCAATGGTAGCGCTAACAGAAAGCGCTTCTCTGGTTAGTAAACTGTTTTACTAAAGTGGTTTACCTTTCGCCATTTTGTTGTATAATAAATTTGAAGCATGGAGGAAAACCTATGAGAATGGTAGATTTGATCGAGAAAAAAAGAGATGGTAAAGCCCTATCAAAGGAAGAAATTAATTTCATTATTGAAGGGTATACAGAAGAAAGCATTCCGGACTATCAAATGAGTGCTTTATTGATGGCTATTTTTTATCAAGATATGACGGATGAAGAAATTTCTCAGCTGACATTAGCTATGGCGAATTCAGGTGAGATCATTGATTTGTCTTCAATTGAAGGAATCAAAGTCGACAAACATTCGACAGGTGGTGTGGGCGATACGACAACGATCGTTTTAGCACCGCTAGTTGCGAGTGTGGGAGTTCCAGTTGCCAAAATGTCTGGACGAGGTTTAGGTTTTACAGGTGGAACGCTTGATAAATTTGAATCGATTCCTGGCTTCAAAATTGAATTATCCGAACAAGAATTTATTGATATCGTAAATAAAAGTAAAGTGGCAGTCATCGGTCAGTCAGGGAATTTAGCCCCTGCTGATAAAAAACTCTATGCCTTGCGAGATGTGACTGCGACTGTCGATTCAATTCCGTTGATCGCTAGTTCGATCATGAGTAAAAAAATCGCGGCTGGCGCAGATGCTATCGTGTTAGATGTAACAACGGGTGATGGCGCCTTCATGAAAGATATTGAAGATGCTAAACGTTTAGCTAGAACGATGGTTAGGATCGGTAAGTTAGCTGGACGTCAAACAATGGCAGTAATTTCAGATATGTCAGAACCATTAGGTGAGGCTATTGGAAACAGCTTGGAGATTGTCGAAGCCATTGATACATTAAAAGGAAACGGTCCTAAAGATTTAACTGAAATGTGTTATGTCCTAGGAAGTCAGATGGTGGTACTTGCTGGCAAAGCAGATTCATTAGAAGACGCACGAAAGATGTTAGAAGAGGCACTTCATTCTGGTAAAGCACTCGAAAAATTCCGTGAGATGGTTAGAGATCAAGGCGGGGACGAAACTGTTATTGATCATACAGACAAGATTTTGACCGCTAAATACGAAATCGAATTACCCGCAAAATCATCGGGGTATGTGACTAAGTTAGTTGCCAATGAAATCGGAATTGCGGCGATGATTTTAGGTGCTGGCCGAAAAACAAAAGAAGATGCTATTGACCATGCAGTCGGGATCAAGTTACACAAAAAAATCGGAGATCAAGTAACAGAAGGTGAATCTTTACTGACAATCTATGCGAATACGCAAGAAGTTAGTGATGTGGAGAAGTTACTTTATGAGAATATTTCAATTGGAAATGTTCCGAAAGAACCCATTTTGATTCATGATGTTATTACAGAATAGGTAATTAAAACTTTTTTATAACAATAAAAAGTATATTATAATAAAACAAAGTGAGGACTTAGCAATGGAAATCAATCGAATGATCGATCACACGCTTTTAAAAGCAGATGCAACGCAAGAAAACGTCATGAAAATAATCGAAGAAGCAAAAAAATATCGTTTCTATTCAGTTTGTATCAATCCTACTTGGGTATCATTAGCAGCCAAAGAATTACAAGGTGAACCAGTAGCAGTTTGTACAGTGATTGGCTTCCCTCTGGGTGCGACAACAACTGAAACAAAAGCATTTGAAGCAGCAAATGCAATTGAAAACGGCGCAGACGAAGTAGATATGGTTATCAATATTGGTGAATTAAAAGCCGGCAATACTGAAAAAGTTCAAAAAGATATCGAAGCAGTAGTTGCGGCGGCGAAAGATAAAGCGTTAGTTAAAGTGATCATCGAAACATCATTACTAACGGATGAAGAAAAAACAACAGCTTGTGAATTAGCAAAAGCAGCGGGTGCAGATTTTGTAAAAACATCCACTGGTTTCTCAACAGGCGGTGCAACTGTAGAAGACGTTCGTCTAATGCGTGCGACAGTTGGACCTGAAATGGGTGTCAAAGCTTCTGGCGGTGTCCATAATGCTAAAGAAGCGGAAGCAATGATCGAAGCTGGTGCTACACGTTTAGGTGCAAGCTCAGGAGTAGCGATCATGAATGGTCTTACAGGTACTGGCTACTAATCCTTAGAAGTAATTAATCAAAGAAGAATCAAAGAGTATGATGAACCAGGAGGACGGCACATGAATAAACAAGAATGGATCGATGTTGCGATCGATGCGCTCGATAAAGCATATGTTCCTTATTCAAAATTTCCAGTTGGCGCATGTCTTGTAACAAAAGACGGGAAAACTTATCAAGGATTGAATATTGAAAATGCTTCTTACGGCTTATCAAATTGTGCTGAACGAACAGCTTTTTTCAAAGCTGTCTCAGAAGGTGAAAGAGAGTTTAGTCATTTAGTGATTGCAGGGCATACACCAGAACCTATTTCTCCATGCGGTGCTTGTCGCCAAGTCATGGCAGAGTTCTGTGACCCATCAATGCCAGTAACCTTAGTTGGTGACGACGGTGTCGTAAAAGAGATGACCGTTGAAGGATTACTGCCATATTCATTTACCGACAAAGATTTATAAACCAAGTTCATTCAGTCATCGCACTGTTGAAAAAAATCATATTTAGGGGGCTTTACAGAAATGAAAAAAGCAAAATTATTTGGCCTAGGTACCGTGGCAATGGCAGCATTGTTAGCTTTAGGAGCTTGTGGCGGGGGCAGCAGTTCAACTGATTCTTCAGGCGGTTCAGGAAAAGAAGATTCAAAACATAGTGTTGCGATCGTAACAGATATTGGCGGCGTGGACGATCGTTCATTCAACCAATCAGCTTGGGAAGGACTTCAAGCTTGGGGTAAAGATCATGATATCAAAAAAGGGAACGGCGGATATAACTATATCCAATCAAATGATGCTTCTGAATATGAACAAAATATTTCACAAGCCGTTACTAATGGATTCAAAACAATTTTTGGGATTGGTTACTTGCTAGCTGATCCAATCTCAGCAGCAGCAGATCAAAATGCAGATACAAACTTCGTTATTATCGATTCAGTGATTGAAGGTAAAGACAATGTTGCTTCAGCAACATTTAAAGACCAAGAAGCAGCTTACTTAGCAGGTGTTGCAGCAGCTGAAACAACTAAGACTGGCAAAGTTGGTTTTATCGGTGGTGAAGAAGGTGCCGTTATCGACCGTTTCCAAGCTGGTTTTGAAAAAGGTGTAGCGGATACTGCTAAAAAATTAGACAAAGATATTTCTGTAGATGTTCAATATGCGGCTTCATTTGGTGACCCAGCTAAAGGTAAAGCCTTAGCTGCTAACATGTACAACAGCGGAGCAGATATTATTTATCATGCATCAGGCGGTACAGGCCAAGGGGTCTTTTCTGAAGCAAAAGCTCGTAACGAAAAAGCAGACGAAGCAGATAAAGTTTGGGTTATCGGTGTAGATAGCGACCAACAAAAAGAAGGTGAATATACTTCTAAAGATGGTAAAGAAAGCAACTTCTGTTTAACATCTTCACTTAAAGGTGTGGGTGCAGCGGTTCAAGATATCTCTACTCGTGCGTTAGAAGATAAATTCCCTGGCGGCGAACACTTAACTTATGGTTTGAAAGACGGCGGTGTATCTCTAACTGACGGATACCTTTCAGACAAAGCAAAAGACGCTGTTAAAGAAGCAAAAGATGCCATTATTGATGGTAGTGTTGAAGTTCCAGAAACTCCTGAAAAATAAATTTTAGGATTGACCATAACCTCATACGTATGAGGTTATGGTTCTCTTTTAAAATTCAATTTTCTTTTTTTAGACAAGTTTCACTTTGAGTGGGATTTGTCTAAGGGAAGAACGCCCTTAGCGTTGTAATACTTCGTCAGATTTAAAAAGCGATAGGATGTGAAAAAAAGTGGCAGAAGAACAAAATGTCATCGAAATGCGAAACATCACCAAGCAGTTTGGCACGTTTAAAGCAAATGACAACATCAACTTACAGATCCGTAAAGGCGAGATTCATGCGCTTTTAGGAGAAAATGGCGCTGGAAAGTCAACATTAATGAATGTTTTGTCAGGTTTGTTACAACCAACTTCTGGTGAGATATTAATGGACGGACAAAAGGTCGATATCTCAAGTCCGACTAGAGCCAATCAATTAGGGATCGGAATGGTCCATCAGCATTTCATGTTGGTTGATGCCTTTACCGTCACAGAAAACATTATCTTAGGTAGTGAGCCAAGTAAAAATGGCATGCTAGATAAAAAGAAAGCAAAAGCAGAGATCGTTCGTTTATCCGAAGAGTATGGGTTAAAAGTTGATCCAGATGCTTACATCCGAGATATTTCGGTTGGGATGCAGCAACGGGTAGAAATTTTGAAAACTTTGTATCGTGGAGCAAATGTCTTGATTTTTGATGAGCCAACTGCCGTATTAACTCCGCAAGAAATCGATGAGTTGATTACGATCATGGGCGGACTGATCAAAGAAGGTAAATCAATTATTTTGATTACCCACAAATTAGATGAAATCAAAAAAGTAGCAGATCGTTGTTCAGTTATCCGCCGGGGACAATATATCGGGACAGTTGATGTAAAAGATGTCAGCTCACAACAATTGGCTGATATGATGGTAGGACGCTCTGTTTCATTTAAAACAGATAAAGTACCAGCTGTTCCAGGTGAAGTGGTTCTTTCAATCAACGATTTAGTCGTAAAAGAAAGCCGCGGACTTGAAGCAGTCAAGCATCTATCATTAGATGTCCATCGTGGTGAAGTAGTCGGAATCGCCGGGATTGACGGTAACGGTCAGACTGAACTGATTCAAGCGTTAACGGGTTTGCGAAAAGTTGAGAGTGGGAAAGTAACTCTTAATGGTAAAGATATTACAGGTAAAGCGCCACGACATATTACTGAAGCGGGTGTCGGCCACGTTCCGGAAGACCGTCATAAATATGGCTTGATTTTACCACTGCCATTATCAGAAAATATCGCTTTGCAATCTTATTACCATGCACCATTCAGTAAGAGCGGGATTTTGAATTATGGAGAGATTGATCGCTATGCTAAACGTTTGATTGAAGAATACGATGTGCGGACAACAAGTGAGAAAGCTCCAGCTGCATCGCTTTCTGGTGGTAACCAACAAAAAGCTATTATTGCACGAGAAGTTGATCGCGATCCAGATTTATTGATCGTTTCACAGCCGACACGTGGGTTAGACGTTGGTGCAATCGAATATATCCATAAACGTCTAGTGGAACAACGTGACAAACAAAAAGGTGTCTTGTTAGTAAGTTTTGAGTTAGATGAAATTTTAAATGTCTCAGATCGGATCGCAGTGATCCATGCTGGTGAGATCGTTGGGATCGTTGATCCAAAAGCAACTTCTGAAAACGAATTGGGTCTATTGATGGCTGGTTATAGTTTAGAAGAAGCGCGCGCAGAATTAGCAAAGGCTGGTGAGACAAATGAATGATCGCTCAGAGCGTATTAGAAATATTTTAGTACCAATTATTTCAGTTGTTTTAGGATTTATTCTTGGAGCCATTTTGATGGCAATTTTTGGATTCAATCCAATCGATGGCTACAATGCGATGTTTAGCTCTGCTTTCCAAAGCACGATGTCGATCGGTGAGATTTTAGTAATCGCAGGTCCACTTATTTTTACAGCGTTGGGTTTTTCCGTAGCCAATTCGGCTGGCTTTTTCAATATCGGGCTTTCCGGTCAAGCGTTGTGTGGTTGGGTCGCAAGTATCTGGGTAGCATTAAGCATGCCAGATGCGCCTAAGATCGTTGTTTTACCATTAGCAATTATTGCTGGCGGATTAGCCGGAGCTGGTGCTGCTGCTATTCCAGGTGTATTACGGGCCTTCTTCGGAACGAGTGAAGTTATCGTTACGATCATGATGAACTATGTGATTCTTTATTTTTCAAATCACATCGTCAACCATGTAATGTCACCAGATGTGATTGCGAATAAAGGGGTAACCAAAGCAGTTGGTTTGAATGCATCATTAAGAGAACCTTGGCTGACTAATTTATTTGGTGGCTCGCGGGTCAATATCGGTATTATTTTAGCGTTAGTTTTCTTAGTCCTTGTTTGGTTCTTGATGAAACGGACAACCTTAGGTTTTGAGATTCGTTCTGTGGGACTTAATCCATTTGCTTCAGAATATGCTGGGATGAGCAGTAAACGTACAATCATTATTTCAATGATTATTTCAGGCATGTTAGCAGGTCTTGGCGGTGTTGTTTATGGATTAGGAACATTTATGAACTACTTTGTTCAAGGCTCTTCTATCAGTATCGGATTTGACGGTATGGCTGTTTCATTACTAGGTAACGGTAGTTCAATCGGTATCTTGTTATCAGCATTGCTATTCAGCGTCTTGAAACTTGGTGGACAAGGAATGCAATTCTCAGGTATCCCGAGCGAATTAGCAAACAGTGTGATTCCGTTGATTATCTTCTTCGTAGCAATCAATTATATTGTTCGTGTAGGACTTGCAAAAGTAATGGGCGGCAAGAAAGAAATTGAAAAAGTTCAAGAAGTAGAAACTGCTCCGAACGAAGAATCAGAAAAAGGGGGCAAAGTCTAATGAATATGGATTTGTTAGCTTCAATTATTGCTCAAACACTCGTATATTCGGCACCACTTATCTTGACCGCTTTGGGCGGCGTATTTTCTGAACGTAGCGGAATCGTAAACGTAGGTTTAGAAGGCATCATGGTTGTCGGTGCTTTTAGTTCAGTTGTTTTCAACTTAGCTTTTGCAGATCAATTTGGTGCGATGACCCCTTGGTTAGGTGTATTAGTCGGTGGTTTAGCAGGGATGGTATTCTCTCTATTACACGCTGTAGCGACAGTCAATTTCCGTGCAGACCATATCATCAGTGGTACGGTAATGAATCTATTAGCGCCGCCATTGACCATTTTCTTGATCAAAGTGATCTACGGTAAAGGACAAACAGATACGATCCAACAACAATTTGGTTATTTTGACTTTCCTGGTTTGAGTAAAATTCCAGTGATTGGCGAATTGTTCTTTAAAAATACAAGTTTGCCTGCCTATTTCGCTATTTTGATTGCAGTACTTTCATGGTTTATTATTTTTAAAACACGTTTTGGTTTACGTCTACGTTCTGTCGGAGAAAATCCGCAAGCGGCTGATACTTTGGGAATCAACGTTTATGCTTTGCGTTATGCAGGTGTTTTATTCTCAGGTTTCTTAGGCGGTATGGGTGGTGCAGTCTTTGCACAATCGATTGCCGGACGTTTTGCAGCAACAACGATCGCCGGACAAGGTTTCATCTCTCTAGCAGCGATGATCTTTGGTAAATGGAATCCATTGGGAGCGATGGGAGCAGCAATTTTCTTCGGTTTTGCACAAAACTTAAGTATTGCCGGTTCCAACTTACCAGTTATTTCACAGATTCCGGATGTGTATTTACAATCAGCACCATATATTTTGACGATTGTCGTATTGGTTCTCTTCTTAGGAAAATCAGCTGCGCCAAAAGCCGATGGTGTCAACTATATCAAAACAAAATAATTCTTTTGTAATTAAAGGGTGGGACTATGGGACAAGTTACTTAGTCACGCCCTTTTTCTTTTAAAAATCAGTAGGGCTGATTGGATTTTTATCAGTGATTGGTTCATTGAATGAATTGTAAAGGCTTTTAGTTCACAGGTTGGAAAGAAGCTTTTATACTTTAAATGGTTAAGTTATGAGTGGAATTCATTTCTACTTATTTGATAGATAAAATAGAAAGAGGGAATTGAAATGTTTAAGCGTATTCACTTAGTTGTCATGGATTCAGTTGGTATTGGAGAAGCACCAGATGCTGAAAAATTTGGCGATGTAGGTTCAGATACTTTGGGTCATATTGCGGAAGAAGCCGGACTGACTATTCCACACTTAGAACAGCTTGGATTAGGAACGATTCGTCCACTAAAAGGCGTGAAGGATGTTGCTGATCATGACGGTTATGCAACTAAATTAGAAGAAATATCAGTAGGGAAAGATACAATGACTGGCCATTGGGAGATTGCTGGATTAAACATCAAAACACCGTTCCGTGTATTTCCAGAAGGATTTCCCCAAGAATTGCTAGATCAAATTTCAGAGTTCTCAGGTCGAGGCATTATCATGGGTGCGAATAAACCTTATTCTGGAACAGAGGTTATCAAAGATTTTGGTGAAGAACAAATGAAGACAGGTGATTTGATCATTTATACTTCCGCAGATCCTGTTTTACAGATTGCAGCCCATGAAGAAGTTATTCCACTAGAAGAATTATATAAAATTTGTCAGTATGTTCGTGATATTACGAAAGACGATCCATATATGATCGGACGAATCATCGCACGTCCGTATCTAGGTGAACCAGGAAACTTTACTCGTACAAGCAATCGCCATGACTATGCCTTGGATCCATTTGGTAAAACCGTTTTAGATTCATTGAAAGACAACGGCAAGGACGTCATTGCTGTTGGTAAAATCAATGATATTTTTAATGGTCAAGGAATGACGGATGCTGTTCGCACGAAGAGTAATATGGATGGTGTCGATAAATTATTAGCTGTTATGAAGGAAGATTTCACGGGGTTAAGTTTTACCAACTTGGTTGATTTTGATGCGCTATTTGGTCATCGTCGCGATGTCGTAGGGTATGCCCATGCGATTGAAGAATTTGATTTACGGATGCCAGAAATTTTAGATGCGATGCAAGAGGATGACTTATTGATGATCACAGCAGACCATGGAAATGATCCAACCTTTACCGGAACGGATCATACTCGTGAGTACGTGCCTTTGTTGGTCTATAGTAAAAAGATGAACGCACAAGGTAAATTACCACAAGGTTATTACTCAGATATCGCAGCTACGATTGCAGAAAACTTCGATGTACCTGCAACAGAGAATGGCGAAAGTTTCTTAAAATTACTAAAATAAATTCAGATAGATAAATCAGGAGGTTTTTATGACAGACTTACAAGGAAAAATTCAACAAACTGCGAGCTATATCCAAGATAAAGGAGTGGCGGATATTGCTTTCGGCTTGATCTTAGGATCTGGTTTAGGTGAACTAGCTGAAGAAATCGAAAATCCAATTGTTATTCCTTATAATGAAATCCCTCATTTCCCTGTATCAACGGTTGTTGGTCATGCTGGTCAATTAGTTTACGGTCAATTAGCTGGAAAAAATGTTTTAGCAATGCAAGGACGTTTCCACTATTATGAAGGGAATCCGATGGAGACCGTCACTTACCCAGTTCGTGTAATGGCCGAGTTAGGCATTCATTCAGTAGTAGTGACAAATGCTGCTGGCGGTGTGAATGAAGGGTTTCAGCCAGGTAATTTGATGTTGATCACAGATCACATCAACTTTATGGGAACAAATCCATTGATTGGACCAAATGATGATGAAATGGGTCCGCGTTTTCCAGATATGAGTGCGGCTTATACGAAAGAGTATCAAGAAAAAGCTCGTGAAGTTGCTAAAGAATTATCAATCGGTTTGCAAGAGGGTGTCTATCTTGGAATGACAGGCCCGACTTATGAAACGCCTGCAGAAATTAGAATGGCGCGCACAATCGGTGCTGATGCGGTTGGAATGTCGACAGTACCAGAAGTTATCGTTGCTGCTCATAGCGGAATGAAGGTATTAGGGATTTCTTGTATCACGAATTTGGCTGCAGGGATGCAAGCGAATTTGAATCATGCTGAAGTAGTTGAAACAACTGAACGAGTAAAAGAAGACTTTAAAACATTAGTGAAAGAAACATTAGCAGTTCTATAATCAGTTAACAAAAAATATACTATATTGGAGGAGTAAAATGAGCGTTCATATCGAAGCGAAACAAGGCGAGATTGCTGATAAAATTTTATTGCCAGGAGATCCACTACGGGCAAAATTCATTGCGGAGAATTTCTTAGAAGATGCCGTTTGTTATAATAATGTTCGAGGGATGCTAGGGTATACGGGAACATATAAAGGCGAACGTGTCTCTGTTCAAGGAACAGGAATGGGCATGCCATCAGCAGGAATTTATGCACAAGAATTGATTCAATCATATGGTGTGAAAAAACTGATTCGTGTGGGAACATGCGGTGCTTTATCTAAAGCGGTCCATGTTCGTGACTTGATTATTGCGCAAGGTGCGGTAACAAGTTCTTCAATGGTCGAAAAACATTTCCCAGGTTTTCACTTTGCTCCAATCGCTGATTTTGATTTGATGATGAAGGCCTACGATGTAGCTAAAGAAAAAGGCTTTACGACTCATGTGGGTAATGTATTATCAGAAGATACATTCTACAAAGATGATTTAGCAGCGACTTTCAACTTAGCTGAATATGGTGTTTTGGGCGTTGAAATGGAAGCCGCGATCTTGTATTATTTAGGAGCAAAATTCAATGTTCAAACATTAGGGATCATGACCGTTAGTGATCATCTGGTGACGGGAGAAGATACAACGTCAGAAGAGCGACAAAATACATTCAAAGACATGATGTACGTCGGTCTAGAAACATTGATTGGCTAGAAAAATCAGCTGGTCTCCAATTTTGGAGATCAGTTTTTTTGTTGAAACGAGAGCAATTTTCTGAACAAGAGCCTTCCAATAACCGTGTTTTAGTGAGGTCCGCTATAATAAATGTAATGAAGCGAGTATTAAGAGGAGGTCAAAGATGAAGAGCGTTGTACGAAAACGAATGGTCGGGAATATTCCTTTGCTTGAAGTAGTCGAAGAAGACAAAATCTATGAGCCATTACCATTGATCATTTATTATCATGGTTGGCAAACTGCGAAAGAGTTAGTATTAACCCAAGGACGTAAATTAGCGGCAAAACATTTTCGGGTTTTATTGCCCGATGCTGCAAATCATGGGGAACGTAAGACAAAGACTTCAGAAATTCCTTCACTGACTTTTTGGGATAGTATCCAAACAAACCTTTATGAATTTGGTTTTTTGGTCGATTATTTTGAGAACCTGGGTCTAGTAATGGGAAAAATTGGTGTGGGTGGTATTTCGATGGGCGGAATCACTACGTGCATGTTACTGACACAACATCCTGAGATCGATGTTGCTGCGTGTGTGATGGGATCACCGGCGCCAATCAAGTATCGTGAACGAATCTGTGGACATGCCAGAGAATTAGGTTTCTATTTACCTGAAGATTATCGGTATCTTACCTCATGGTTGGAGAAGTATGATTTATCGTTAACACCTGAAAAAGTAGCCGATCGGTCATTATTTTTTTGGCATGGCACAGAAGATGAGAAAGTTCCCTATGCTCATACCGCTGATTTTATCAAAGACAACCCGCAATTGCCGCTGACTTTTATCAGCGCGCCGGAACGTCATTTTGTTCAAATCGCAACGATGGATCGAATTGCTGAGTTTTTTGCAGATAACTTAGCAAAAGTTGAGGGAAAGTAGTTTCTTTCTAGAAAAATTTGACTTAATATATGAGGATAGTAGAAACAAGGAGGAATTTTTAATGGAAAATTTTGATTTTCATGTAACCACAGACATTCGTTTTGGGAAAGACCGATTGGCTGAGTTGCCAGAAGTTTTGAACCAATTTGGTAAAAAAGTGTTGATCGTATACGGTGGAGGCAGCATCAAAAAAATTGGTTTATACGATAAAGTGATGGAACAACTAAAAGCGAATGGCAACGAGGTTTTTGAACTTGCTGGAGTTGAGCCTAATCCACGTGTTGAAACTGTTCGTCGCGGCGCAGAAATCTGTCGTAAAGAAAATATCGATGTTTTATTAGCAGTCGGGGGAGGATCAACGATTGATTGCGCCAAAGTAGTGGCAGCAGCGGCTAAATTTGATGGCGATGCTTGGGATCTTGTTTTACAACGTCGCGGCTATCAAGGCGGCGCATTACCATTAGTAACGATTTTGACGTTAGCAGCAACAGGTAGTGAAATGAATAGCGGTGCCGTGATCTCAAATCTTGAGACCCATCAAAAATTAGGAACGGGCAGCAAAGCGATGTTACCAAAAGTTTCTTTCTTAGATCCTCAAAATACATTCAGTGTGAATAAATACCAAACAGCTGCAGGTTCTGCCGATATCATGAGTCACTTGATCGAAAATTATTTTAAACGGACTGAAGGAGCTGATATCCAAGATTCTGTTTCTGAAGGTTTGATGCGTTCGGTCATCAAAAATTGTCCGATTGCATTAAAAGATCCGACTGATTATGATGCACGGGCAAACTTGATGTGGGCAAGCACATTAGCTTTGAATGGGTTAACTGGAAACGGTAAGCCTGGTGCTTGGTCTTGCCATCCAATGGAACATGAATTAAGTGCTTTTTATGATATCACTCACGGTGTTGGCTTAGCAATTTTGACTCCTCGTTGGATGGAGTATAGCTTGAACGATGAGACTGTTGATAAATTTGCTCATTTTGCTTGGAACGTTTGGAATGTCGAAGAAAAAGTACCAATGTTAGCTGCGCGAATTGGGATTCAAAAATTATACGATTACTTCAAGGCTTGTGGGATTCCAATGACATTGCCAGAAGTGGGGATCGACGAAGAAAAATTTGAAGAGATGGCAAAACAAGCAGTTGCTCACAGTACAATCAAAACTGATGCCTTTGTTCCTTTAGATGAATCAGCGGTCAAAGAAATCTATACAGCTTGTTTAACAGAAAGCAATTTCGAATAATAAAAATGGTGACTCTAAATGAGTCACCATTTTTTATTCATGATTGGGCATAATAAAGTGCAAAATACGAGCTAATGTTTTTTGAAGTATCGTTGTTACTTTTGGTCGAGACAATAGATAGAGAATCAAAAAAGTCCCGGCGACTAATAAAATGAGGTGCAATAATGGATTTTTGACAGCCTCAGTAAGTTCGACTAATGGAGCGACAAGGTAAACATGGAGTAAATAGATCGTTAATGTTTTTTGTCCCCAAGAAGTAAAAAAATGTGGTCTGGGAGCTGCCAAACTGATAAAGACAAAAACAAAAGCAAAACCAACAAGATATAGTAAAATATTATCTAAAATATTTTGATATAATGGTAACTTAAATAGTAAGAATGACCGATCACGCCATAAAATTTCAGGTGGTAGATCGCTTTGGACCCAGACGTACGCTACGATCAAGCCCAGGATAATGGTCCCGATGCTGATAATTTTACGCCAACGCCAATGGTAGATTTTTTCCAGTAGTGAACGGTCGGTAAAATAGCCAGCTAAGAAGTAGGGCAAAAAGCCTAGTGTCCGTGCCATCGCCATATAAGTACCGAATTCAGTTAAAAAACCAGAAAAAATTCCAACGATAAAACTCAAAATTAAAATCCGTCGTACTTTGACTAGGTCAGGCAGTAATAATCGCCAGATGAACATACAATACAAATACCAGAGTGTCCATCCAGGACTTAAAATCATAAAGGCATCGATCTTACCGATCGCCAGCATAATCAACGATAAAATCAAATTCAATAATAAGTAGGGGACTAAAAAGGTCTCGACAGCAGTTGCTCGGCCTTTGGCTAAATTCTTGGAAAAGTAACCTGAAATGAAAATAAAAACAGGCATATGGAACAGATAGATGAATACATAAATAAATGCACCGACCTTGTTATCTAAACGAAAATATTCTAGGGCATGTCCTAAGACGACAAGTAGAATCAAAATCCCGCGAATATTGTCGTACAGGTATTCGCGCTTCGGTTGTGTGATTGTGGACACCTCCTTTAGATTCCGTTATGCTTAAGTAGTAGAGACGATGTTCTACTCGTCTATTGTAGCACGAAACGAAAAATTCCTTGGTTCTTTTTATCGGAATTATTTAAAGGAACTGTTTTTTAGAACATATCCCGCAGCCAATTAAAAGAAGGAGCAATGCGATGCGTTATTCAGCGAAACTAGTTAAAAATGTCTTTAAAGTCATCAATATGAAAAAGTTGGTAGGCGCAACTATGGTGGATCCTCCCAAACGTCGGCGATTGATCAGTCGTCAATTATCGCAAGCAGATATGCCGCATAAAATAGCTGAAATCGATGGACATCAATTGATTACGTTGTTCCCAGCCCATCCAACCAAAAGGCATATTTTTTATTTGCATGGTGGTGGCTACGCGCTAGAAGCTTCTCCATTCCATAAAGAGATTCAAGAAAGATTCGTAAAGCGTTATAATCTAAAAGTCAGTTATTTTGATTATCCATTGGCACCTGAAAATACGGCTGAAACAACGGTCCCGCTAACGGAACAGGCCTTTAAAAAATTGACTTATCTCTATCCGGATGACCATTTTTATTTGTTTGGTGATTCTGCCGGGGGCGGCTTGGCGATGAGCTTGGCGCAGCATCTGCGCAATATTGATCTGCCTAAACGGCCAAAACGAATTGCGCTGGCTTCGCCGTGGTTAGATGCTTCATTAAGTGATCCACGTTCACAGGAACTTCAAGAAAAAGATGTATTATTAGAAAAAGATCTCTTGGCTGAAGCTGGAGAAAATTACGCAGGAAAGCTATCTTTGACAGATCCAATGGTTTCACCGATCTATGGCAACTTTGATCAATTAGGAAAATTGTTTGTCGTCGCTGGGACCGACGAAATCTTATATCCTGATGTATTGCGGCTACAGGAGCGAATCAAACGAAGTAGCGGGACTACGATGCAGTTAGAAGTTGTCGCGGGTATGATGCATGATTTTGTCGTCTATCCATTGAAAGAATCCTTGCCGTATGTGGATCAAATTGGGGAATTTTACCAATAATAATGGATTGGCTAAATGCGTTGGTCACTGTTTTTAGAATAAAAGGGGGTAAAAGGTTGGAACCTAAAACACGTAGTCGTGCTCCATGGCAACAAAAGGTGATTCAACTATTACCTGTCGTTGGTTTAGCGGCATTTATCATATTACTTATCTATATCAGACGTTCAGGTCTGTTTAGCTCGATTGCGGATCTACAACAATTTATTCGTAATTTCGGTAGTTTTGCGGTAGTAGCATTCATTATCGTTCAAGTAATTCAACCTGTCGTTCCATTTTTGCCGGGCGGTTTTGCAACGATTGTTGGAATGCTGATGTTTGGAAACATTCCTGGTATTTTATATAGCTATATAGGACTTGTGATAGGCGAAGTTGGCTTATTTTTATTGGTCCGGCGCTATGGTCCGCGCTTTGCTCGCTTAGTTTTATCACAAAAGAATTTTGAAAAATTTGAAACGACTTTGCAAGATCATACGCAAGATATCAAACGACTACTGATCGTTTGTTTTATCTTTCCGTTTTTGCCGGATGACTTGACCTGTCTAGTAGCAGGAATGACCGATTTGCCGTTTAAAGATTATTTGCGGATCGTACTGATTTTTAAATTATGGTCCGTTGCTTCATATGGTTTTGTTTGTTTATTTGTCTTAAAGAAAACATTTGCAAGTATTTGATTGAATCGGTAAGCTGATAGTATTCTATCAGCTTTTTTTATTTCTAATTAGGAGGAATAGTATGATCCGTTATGGAATTTTAAGTACCGCTCAAGTTGTTCCCCGTTTTGTTGCCGGAGTCAAAGAAAGTCAGGAAGGGGTAGTAACTGCAATTGCTTCTAGAAAGCTGGAAAAAGCACAAGCGATGGCTATGGAGTTAGATATTCCCCAAGCATTTGGCAGTTATGAAGAGCTTTGTCAAAGTGACGCTGTTGATATCGTTTATATCGCTGTTTATAACCAAGGTCATTATGCCACAGCCAAACAAGCTTTAGTAAATGGTAAGCACGTGTTACTAGAAAAGCCGTTTACGATGACAGTGGCGCAAGCGAAAGAGCTTTATACTTTAGCAAAAGAACGTCGACTTTTTCTGATGGAAGCTCAAAAAGCGCTGTTTCTTCCGATCACAAACCAAGTCCGCCAAGTGATCGAACAAGGGGGAATCGGCCGAATTCGTTGGGTAGATTCAGTTACTTCCTATCCAGATATTGATCACATCAAATGGTTTCGTGATTTGGAGTCGGGCGGAGGTGTTTTGCGTGGAGCAGGAACCTATCCGCTCGAGTATTTGCAATATGTATTGGCTTCATCAGTAGAAGAAGCTCGGGGAACATTAATTTTTGTTCCTAATCAATCCGATGCCCAAGCACAGGTCACGTTAACTTTTCCTGATAAGGTGCTCGCTACGATATTCATGACCGTTGATTTGAATTTAGAAAACAAATTAGTGATCTACGGTGAACAGGGTAAGATCGTTGTACCAAATTTTTGGAAAACAGATAGAGCTGAAATTTACTATATAGATGGCAGAAAAGAGCTGTTAGAGAGTAAACAAACGAGTGAATTCGTTTTTGAAATCGAACACGTCAATGACTGTTTAAAGAAAGAGCTGCTCGAAAGTCCAATCGTTACAAAAGCACTGACGATCAAAACTGTTGAACTGATTGAAAAGATTTATCAAAACAATCAGAAATGATTGGTAAAAGCAGGATAGATGTGCTATAGTTTGTCTCATGCGACGAGTCGAGTGGATCAGTTTTTTTAGATCCTTCGATACCAGAGGCACATGACGTAAGTCACCTGTCGGATTTCAGGCGTGTCGGGAAGAAGCTTAGTGGACGAAGAACCTTCCTATCATTTTGGTACTGGTGAAAAAAACCTCTTAGAATTTATTCTAAGAGGTTTTTTGTATTTAAAAAGTAAAAAAAAACTGACGTAAATTCTTTACGTCAGTTTGAATATTTAAATGAAGACTGTTTTGTATAATGCAATTGCAAGAATTGAAGCGATGATCGGTGCTAAAACTGGTACCCAAGAATAGCTCCATTGTGAATCGCCTTTATTTTTTAATGGTAATAATGCATGCATGATACGAGGACCTAAATCACGAGCAGGATTCAAACCAGGTCCAGTTGGTCCGCCAAATGATGCAACCAATGTCCATACTAAGAAACCTAATGCTAAGTGAGCAGTTCCTAAATTGTTTTGGAAGAATGGCGCTTTAGTGATCCCTAGGGCACCAAAGAATAAAATAAATGATCCAAAGAATTCATTTACAAAACCATTGAATTTAGAACCAACACTATTGATTGTTGAGAATGTTCCTAAGACATGTAATTTGTTTTCAGTTTGGTCATAATAAGGTTTGTAGCAAGCTACAACAACTAATTGACCAACCATTGCGCCAAGAATTTGAACGATGATATAAGGAAGAACCTCAGACCAAGGGAATAAGCCACTTACTGCTAAACCAATTGTAAACGCTGGGTTAATGTGGTTTCCGCTGATACCACCAAAAATCATTGCAGGAATCATAACCCCACACCCATAACCTACAGCAATCAACATCCAGTCACTACCGTAACCTTTTGTACCTCTCAAATCAACATTGGCAACCGCACCGTTTCCTAACATTACTAACAAAGCAGTTCCCAAGAACTCAGCTACCAACCGAGTTGTCAGTGAATAATCCATAAAAACCTCCTAAAATATTTGATACTGAAAATAAAAATGAAAATTTCATTTTATATCTTAATACCATTTTTGTAAATTAGCAAATGTTAACATCAAAAAAGCGGATAATTTCTCTAGATTATGCTAATAACAAATGTTAATCACATAATTTAAGAAAAAATTTACTTTAAAATTTATTTTCTTGATAAAAAAACTCGCTTTAAAAGCGAGTTGCGAATCAATCAGTTAATCAAAACTAGATGTCTGAAATTGGGATTGTTCTCGATCAATTTATGAGCACCGTAAAAGTTCTTAGCGGAGAACCCATTTAATTGCGCTGTCAAAATCGATTTCAATTGTTTTTTCTCCCATAGATAAATCAAAAGTTCCATAATTTTACGGGAATAATTAATTCCTTCTTCTGACGCAAACGATTCTTCAAGAAAATCTTCACAGTAAAAATTCTGATAGTCAGAGACATTGGCCTTTTTCTTCTTATTAATAAAATGCAGCAATAAAATGGTCGCTGTTTCTTCAAAATCAGCCAAATGCTCAAAACTTTTTTCTTTTTCGGTGTCTAAGTTGATCACGTAATCAACAGAAGAAAAGCCTGCATTTTTAATATCTCTTGCTAAATGGTTTGATTGTGATAGAACTAGATCAGCGCCCATGTTTTTGATCCAGATCTCTGAATTATTTTTATTGATCGTAGCAACGACATTTAAACCAGCCCATTTTGCTAATTGAATAATGCTTGCACCGAGGCCGTCAGAAGTATTCAAAATCAACAAGGTACCGGAGTTCTTTTTCGGTTTAGGAGCTAGTCCTAATTGTTTGAAAACGACTTCAAAAGCTAAGAAAAAACTATACGAAAAAGCGGCTGCTTCATCCGTAGGAAAATCAGTTGGCAGCTTAACTACGGAACGTCTATCGACGATTTGGAAGTTGCTATAACTCCCATATTTGCCAACTTTATTAACAAACAAAACACGGTCGCCAACATTCAAGCGAGAATCACTGCTGCCCATACGAGTAATGATTCCAACACCGCCGAAACCTAAAACATAAGGTTTCTTTGGACCTTTGATCGTTTGTCGGATCTGTGTATCTAACGTGCTGATAGAGATAGCTGAAATTTTTATCATTAAATCATGTTCACGTAATTTAGGTAACATGACTTTATATTGTTCGAATTTTTGATCTTCTTTCAAACGAAATTTTTTTTCAAATCCGATAGCGTCTGAAATCATTTGTTTCACCCTCCTCAGAAAATAAATTTCTGAATCGCTATTAAATCCACATAGCTACTTATAATATACTTGATTTAACAATCAGAGGGAAATAATTTCTTTAAAAATACTCAACAATCTGATAAAACTTTATTTTTATAGCTATTTAGTAAGTAGACGACTTTTATTTATCTCGCTCTGCAAAGAAGCCACTTAACTTGTAGCGAATCACTAAGACAGATAAACTAAATAGGGAAATCGATTAGCAGGAGGAAATCAATGTTTACTGAAAAAAGTTTTGAAGTCTTTGAAATTGAAGGATTAGAACCTAGAATGGCGGCTATTCGGCAAGAAATCCAGCCTATTTTTCAACAATTAGATGAAGCTTTTCAACAAGTCTTAGAACCCTTAGTGGATGAAAAATTATTTATCCACATTGCGCAACATCGCCGACGCTCAGTTTATCCACCGGAAAATACGTGGTCAGCGCTAAGTCGCCAAAAAAGAGGGTATAAGATGGAACCTCATTTTCAATTAGGTATTTGGCCAGAGTATGTTTTTATGTGGTTATCTTGCATCGATCAGCCAAAAGATGAGAGGCTCATTGCACAACAATGTTTGGATAATCCCGCATATTTTGCTCAACTATCGAAAGATTTTGTTTTGTCAGGGGATCATACAAAACTACAAACGGAAGAGTTGTCCCCAGAAAACTTAGAAAAAATGTTGATAAGGTTTCGGGATGTGAAAAAAGGAGAATTTCAAATAGGGAGAGTCATCAAAAAAGAGGAACCATTGTGGAAAAATCCAGAAGCTGCAAAACAGTATATGATCGATACTTATCAACAATTGGCGCCACTATATAAGTTGATCACCGTTTAGAACTTAACTAATAAAGAATTAAATGGAATGATAATTTGAAATATTCTGATAAAAACAAGAGTAATATACTAAATACTCTTGTTTTTTTTGAATATTCTGGTTTAATTTTTATTAATAATATTTATTCATTTGAAGGGCTTTGAAGCATTTAAAGGAAAATATCTATTTATGTACTAAAGTTATTTAAACTTAAATGAATACGCAGTTATTGAAAGCGCTTTATAAAAATGTCCACATTAGTGGACACAAGAAAAAATATTTTCGACTTAAAAGAATGTATATTAATGACAAGGAGGTTGACCAAATGCAGCTAAGCAAACGAGAAAAGCAATTGATCGAATTATTTATCAAACATGGAATGACTCTCACTGCACAAGAACTAGCTGAATTTGCCAATGTTTCTACGAAAACAGTTTATCGTACAGTCAAAAAAATCAATGAAGCCTCTGATATGGGTGACATTATTTTAGCTGAAGCAGGAAAAGGTTTTCGTTTAGATTATGATAAATATCTAGAGGCAAGTGTCACAAGAAAAGGCGAAGAAATCATTCAGGGACCATTAGAAAGAAGAAATCGAATTCTTTTGATTCTGTTATTTAAATCTCCTAAGAAAATATTGATCCAAGAATTATTTGCAGAATATTATCTTAGTTCAACAGTAATCAAAAATGATTTGATCCGGATGAGTGAGTTTCTAGCCGACTACCAGCTGACCTTGGTTCGAAAAGAACAACGTATTGCAATTGAAGGATCAGAAAAGCATATTCGTAAAGCTGTGAATTATCTGATCGATGCAAACCGAGTTTGGGAAGAAGATTTTTCGACACAACATGAAAAAATTAGTTCTTATGATATCAATTTTATTACGTCGCTTTTAGAATTTATTGAACGAAAATTGCAAAATGGGATCGCTTATCCTTACAACAGCAATATTTTTTCTCATATCTACATCTTAGTCAAACGAGTCAGAGAGGGAGAGATTCATCCAGATACTCGTGCGGAGTTACTAGATCCTGATGAAGAAGAATTGATCGTTGAATATGATCAGCTTTATCAGATTTCACGGATGGTAATGACTAAGTTGAATCACTATTTAAATATTATTTTACCTGAGAGCGAAACATTCTTTCTATTTCAATATTTGATTTCTTCGCGCATGGAAAACGAGCAAATCAAATTGAATCGAAAATCAGAAATTGCGCTTGAAATCACTGATTTTTTTGCTAAAGAGATGAGCTGCTTGATGGGAATGAAAGTCGATAAAAAGGTTAATCGACAAGATTTATATAATCATATCGAACCACTTTTGTACCGTTTGAAAAATGAGATCATCGTCAAAAACGATTTATTGAGTGATATCAAATTGGAATATCCAGATATTTTCCAACAAGTAAAACAAGTCGGTCAGATAGTTACTAAAAAGTATGGCTTGAACACGATATCAGAAGATGAACTAGGATTTTTAACACTATACTTCGTTAAATACCGCGAAATGATCCACAATCAAAAACGGGTGTTGATCATGTGCAGCAGCGGTGTCGGTACTTCAGAACTACTAAAAGTAAAAGTACGTAAGGCATTTCCAGAATTAGAGATCGTTGATGTATTATCCGCGAGAAAATTCTCTAAGGCGCCTGAAAAATATAAAAATATCGATTTGATCTTAACGACAGTCAATTTAACGATCAAAATGATGACCCCTACAATTTTAGTGAATTCAGTGTTTACAAAACAAGATGAAAAACGAGTAAAGCAAATGTTAGGAGAGATGTAAAATGACACCTGAAAGAATGATGGACGACTTTAGTATCGCTGATGTGATCACTGAAGATTTGATCCAATTAGAAATGGAAGCGGAAACAAAAGAAGCGGCTATTTATGAATTGACACAGCTTTTAAAAGTTCATGGAGATATCAGTGATGAACAAGATTTTGCTGCCGATGTATTTTTACGCGAATCAGAAGGTTTGACTGGAATCGGGAATAGTATTGCCATTCCACATGGGAAATCTGATAGCGTAATCAAAACATCGTTAGTCGTAGGGAAAACAAAAAAACCGATTGAATGGGAATCTTTAGATGACCAACCAGTCCGAGTGATCATTCTTTTCGCCGTTCGAAATACGGATGCGAATACAATGCATATCAAATTATTGCAAAAAGTTGCAATGTTGTTAGCGGATGATGATTTTATCGAAAACATGGTTCATGCTCAAACGAAAGCAGAAGTAATTGAATTATTATCAAAAGACCCAATGGAAGATGAAGAATAGAAAACGATAGAAAATGGAGGAAAATAAAATGAAAATTGTCGGAGTAGCTGCATGTACCTCAGGGATCGCCCATACGTATATTGCAAAACAAAAATTGGAGAAGGCAGCTAAAGCACTTGGTCATACCGTTCATATTGAAACACAAGGAACGATTGGAACAGAAGATGAATTAACAATGGCAGAAATCAAAGCAGCTGACGTCGTGATTATCGCAGCGGATATCAAAATTGGAGGAAGAGATCGCTTTATTGGAAAAAAGGTTGTAGAAATTCCGACTAGTATGGTAATCAAAGCGCCAAAAGGTTTGATCAATAAAATCGAAGAAGAAGTAGCAAAGGTTTAGTTGGTAAAAATTTGAATACAAATCAAAGGAGATGAATGTAATGTTTAAGAAGCTACAATTGAAAAAACATGCCTTGACGGCAATCTCGTACATGTTACCAGTTGTTGTTACGGCAGGCTTGCTGATTGCGATTGGAAATTTAACAGGTGGCGCAGTGATTGAAGATTATAAAGCTGCATACTCAATTCCAGATGCATTAGTGTCGCTCGGTGTTTTAGGCATGGGACTATTGGCACCAGTGATTTCAGCAGCGATTGCCTATTCAATTGCAGACCGCCCTGGTATTGGACCCGGCTTATTCATGGGACTGATTGCAAATGCGATCGGTGCTGGATTCCTTGGAGGAATGTTAGGTGGTTACTTAGTTGGTTTCTTCGTACTTTTCCTAGTCAAAAATTTAAAAGTTCCAACATGGGCTCAAGGTTTGATGCCGATGATGATCGTACCGCTTTTATCTACTTTAATTATTGGATTATTGATGTTCTTTGTTATCGGGGTACCAATTGTTTGGGCAACAGAAGCGTTAACTAGTTTCTTAGAAGGATTACAAGGTTCCGGGAACTTCTTATTTGGAGCAATCGTTGGCGGGATGGCTGCCTTTGACTTTGGCGGACCCATCAATAAAGTTGCGTCACTATTTGCTGACGGCTTGTTATTAGAAGGCGTTCAAGGCCCAGAAGCTGTAAAAGTTTTGGCTTCAATGGTTCCACCATTCGGTGTAACAATTTCATGGGCTTTATCAAAATTGTTCCGTAAACCTAAATATTCGAAAGAAGAAGAAGACAATATCAAAATCGCTTTTCCAATGGGACTTTGTATGATCACAGAAGGCGTGATTCCCATTGCAGCAGTTGACCCTATTCGCTTGATTGTTTCATGTACGACAGGTGCAGCAATCGGTGGCGGCTTGAGTATGTTATGGGGAGTAGGTTCACCGGTTCCTTCAGGAGGAGTCTTCATTATTCCAGCGATGACTGATCCGTTAAGATTTACACTTGCTTTAGTAATTGGTTCAGTAATCACAGGTGTCTTATTATTTGCACTGAAAAAAGCACCTGTAGAAAATGATATTCCTGATGAAGAAGAAGAGGAAGAAGTAGATTTTTCATCGATCAAATTATCTTAAATTGATTTAAGCGGCTATCTTTTCTAGCACTAAGAAGATAGCCGATTTAAAAATAAAACTGACTTTTCTTTAAGTAAAGAAATTCCTGATTCTAAAGAAGGAGACCTTTAAATGTATGTTTCAATGAAGGAAATGTTGCAAAAAGCCAATCGTGAGAAGTACGCAGTCATGGCGATCAATTGTTTTAATCTTGAGACTGCCAAAGCAGTGATTGAAGCAGCAGAGGAGATGCGTTCGCCAATCATCATTGATTTATTGCAAGACCATTTGCAAGAACACTTGGATATTCGCTATGTGACCAAGCCAATCATTCGAATGGCCAATGATGCGAAAGTAGAAGTAGCGATCAATTTAGACCATGGCCAGGATGTAGCGTTTGTTAAACAGTGTTTACACGAAGGTTTTTCAAGTGTCATGATGGATGCTTCGATGTATCCGTTAGAAGAAAACATTCGAATCACTAAAAACATGGTTGAGCTGGCTCAGATTTATAATGCAAGCGTAGAAGCAGAAGTTGGGGATATGGGGGCTGTCGCTGGTGATCATTTCACGAATGATGAAATGTATACTGATCCAGATGATGCCATTCGTTTTATCCAAGAAACAGGCGTTGATTGTCTGGCCTTATCTTATGGCTCTAGTCATGGGAATTATCCAGAAGGGTATGTACCAGATTTTCGCTTTGATATCGTTGAAAAAATCAAGGCGGCAACTGATTTGCCTTTAGTGTTACATGGCGGATCTGGAGCAGGAGAAAAAAATATTATCCGTTCGATTGAATTAGGTATCAATAAAATCAATGTTGGTTCAGATTTTATGAAAGCCCAAAAAGCTGAAATTCAAAAATTATTAACTGATGATCCAAATGTAGATTATCCAACATTGATCCATCAAACAATAGCAGCAGGAAAAGAAGTTGTAAAACAGTATATAGAACTTTCAGGTTCTAAAAATAAATCTTAGAGGAGATAACGCCAAATGTTAATTAATATGAAGCAAATGTTAGAAATCGCAAAGGAAAATAAATTCGCTGTAGGAGCGTTTAACGTAGCAGATAGTAATTTTTTACGAGTAGTCATCGAAGCAGCCGAAGAAAATGACGCACCAGCGATCATTGCAGTTCATCCAACGGAATTGGATTTTACCAAAGATGAGTTCTTCCAGTATGCTGTCTCACGCGCAAAGAATAGTTCAGTTCCATTCGTCATCCATATGGATCATGGTGATAGTTTAGCTAGTATCATGCGTGCCATTCATTGCGGCTTTAGTTCTGTCATGATTGACGGGTCATTATTACCGTTCGAAGAAAACATCGCCATTACTAAAGAAATCGTCGATGTTTGTCACAAAATTGGAGTTTCTGTCGAGGGTGAATTAGGAACAATTGGAAATACCGGTACTTCAGTCGAGGGCGGTGTATCTGAAGTAATCTATACACGACCAGAAGATGCTGAAGAATTTATTGAAAAAACAGGAATCGACACATTAGCTGTTGCGATCGGTACAGCACATGGTATCTATCCTAAAGATGTTAAACCAGAATTAAAAATGGATGTTTTAGAAGAAATCAAGAGTAAAGTAGATATTCCATTAGTTTTACACGGCGGGTCAGCTAATCCAGATGAAGAAATTGCTAAAGCAGTTCAAATCGGTATCCAAAAAGTAAATATCTCGTCAGATTACAAATACGCATTTTACAAAAAATGTCGTGAAATTCTTTCAACTACTGAGTTATGGGATCCAAATGCCATCTATCCTGAATGTATCGATGCAGCTAAAGCAGTCGTGAAACAAAAAATGGAGTTATTCAACTCAATCGGCCAAGCGGAAATCTTCCGTAAAGAAAATATCCAACCTTGGAGATCTGAACAAAATTAAGCGACAGGACCAAGGGGAATTTCCCCTCGGTCTTTTTTTAAAACAAAAAAGGAATAGCCGAAATTAGGAGGAAAATTATGTTATATGGTGGTATCGAGGCAGGTGGTACAAAATTTATTTGCGCAGTGGCTGATGATCAGCAAACTATTTTAGAAAAAGTCAGCATTCCAACGACTACGCCACAAGCAACATTTGAAGAAGTATTTGCTTTTTTTGATCGCTATCCGATCGATGCATTAGGAATAGGTTCATTTGGACCAATCGGCATTCAGCCAAATCATAAAAACTATGGGCATATTCTATCGACCCCGAAAGAAGGCTGGGCCAATACAGATTTTTTAGGGAAAATGAAGCAACGTTATCACGTTCCGACAGCTTGGACAACTGATGTGAATGCGGCAGCTTATGGTGAAATAAAAAAGGGTGCAGCCAAGCAAAAAAGTAGCTGTATTTATCTAACGGTTGGAACGGGTATCGGCGGGGGCGTCGTTGTAAATGATGAGGTCTTTGAAGGAATCAGTCATCCAGAAATGGGCCATCTTTTTGTAAAACGTGACCCTAAAGATACGTATCAAGGAACCTGTCCTTATCATAAAGATTGTTTGGAAGGCTTAGCTGCAGGCCCCTCTTTAGAAGCACGGACAGGTATTCGTGGCGAAGACTTACCGTTGGACCACCCAATTTGGGATCTGCAAGCCAATTATTTAGCTCAAGCACTGATGTCTTATACATTGATCTTAGCACCAGAAGTCATCGTTTTAGGTGGTGGTGTTATGAATCAAGATCACCTACTAAAAAAAATCCAACAACAATTTACTGAGTTGATGGCAGGTTATATGGAAACACCCAAGGTTGAAGAGTATATCGTACGGTGGGGATTACCAAATGCAAGCGGCTTGATTGGAACGCTATTATTAGCACAAAAAGAATTAGAAAAATAAAAAAGTCTTTCGTAATGAAAGACTTTTTTTATTTATTCAGCTAAATACATTTGGATCGCGTCGACAGCTTGTTTATATCCGCCAGCGGATTCAAAAGAAGTTTTGATTTTTTTTAAGTTTATCAAATAGTTAGGATCAATTTGAACTTCTTCAACTGCCGCCTGTAATTCAGCACTTCCGACTGTTTGATAGTCTAAACAAATCCCTGCATTCAATTCTGTCAGCCGTTTTGCAAGTGCGGGTTGGTCAGAACCCATTGGCAAAGAAACAAAAGGAACTTCATTTAAAATCAGGTCATTCATGCTGTTCAGCCCATTATGAGTGATTGCGACATCTGCATATTTCAGGACTTCGTTTTGCGGTACATAATCGCGAATAATAAAGTTTTCGGGAACAGTTAGTTCATCTAAACCGACTTTATGAGCAGCCATAACAACTAAATATTCGGAATGACCGAAAGCGTTAAAAACTTTTTGATAAATTTCTTTGGCGAAATCACCAAAAATCGTTCCAAATGAAATGTATAAAACATTACTAGCCGATTTGATCTGCTCAATTGGAAAATCAGTTAAGTCTTCTAATCGATCGTAGACATCTGCTCCTACCAATACATATTTGTCATCAAAGAAATCGCGTTCTTCAGCAGGTATGAAATGGTCTGAAGTAAAGACGATATTTAAGTCTTCTTCATTCATGATCAAATCAAAAAAATGTTCAGGCATCGTTAGATTAAATTGCTGTTCAATTTTTTTGGCTTCTTGCAAATAGGCTTCATCTAAAGTGTTGAATTTACCTGCGATCTTCGTTTGATTGGGCTGCATGAATTTCTTCATCCCCATAAATACCGCCAGCATAGAAATTGCAGGTAACATCAAATAGTCGGCGATTTGTTTACTAAAGGACATAGCGATGGAGTGGATAATGCAATCAAATGAGTCGTTTTCGATTTGATCCAAAATGTCTTGGATGATATCTGCTCCATGATCGATCAAAACGTTGAATCCATTTTTAAAAATATTCAGATCATAGTGGTATGGACGATATTCTGCACCAGTAGCTTCAATTTTTTCGCGAAATTCCTCACTCGAAAAATAAACGACTTCAATACCGCGATCGGTTAATTCATTGATTAATCCTAGAGAAGGATTTACGTGTCCATGAGTTGTTACATTTAGAAATAAAACTTTCGTCATTTGTCTCGCTTCTTTCATCTTCATCATTGTAAGGTAACCTTATTAATTGATATGGTAAGGTACCCTGATTAAAAAGTCAAACAAAAATAAGAGTATGGTCACGATCGGCCATACTCTGGGTCAAAACTATCGATAAATATATTTTGTGAAAGTCAGTCTTTTGCCTAATAGAACGCCTAAATAGCCTGACGCAACTGCTTTGATGATCCCCGGTAAAATAAATGGAATCATTCCAGCAGAAAAAGCTGCTTGCCAAGGAAGACCACCACTGACTTTTAGCCATAAAGAACCAAAGATCAAGGTGATAAAAGCGCCGATAAGATTAGCAGTGATCGACCAAAAATAATTAAACGCAGACTTTTCTAATAACCAACCGGTAAAATACGCTTGAAAAATAAAACCAATCAAAAAACCGCCTGTCGGGCCAAAAAAGTTAGCAAACCCGCCAGCACCACCAGCTAATACAGGAAGTCCGATCATTCCCATCAATAGATAGATCAAAACAGCCATAGTTCCTGTTTTTTTACCTAAGATGGTAACCGCAAAACCAACAGCAAAAGTTTGCAAGGTCAAGGGGATAGCTCCTAAAGGAATGGTAAATTGTGACAAAATACTGATGACGGCAGCAAAAACTCCAGCTAAGACAATTTCTCGACTTGATAATTTCAATAGACTCACTCTTTCGTTAACTATTTTTTATTTTAGGTTAACGGAATTATAAAACAAAGAGTATTAGAAGTAAAGCACTTTGACAGCTGCATGATTAATTAGTCATTTTTTGTCTTAAACTCTTTATTGTAAAACTAGAAAGCGTTTTATATACTTGGGTTAAGAGCTATTAGGGAAGGAGGAAAACTATTAAAGGCAAATTATCAGTTATGGAGTTTGAACAGTCTTAGGTTATCTAAGGCAGTATTTTTCTTAAAACGGGTAGGCTGTTTTAAGTATTTTATTCGTTTTGAGTGGCTATTTTTGAACTAGAAACTAAAACAAGGATGGAAATATCATTGAAAAATAAATCTTTAGCGAAGGTCGGACTAGTTGCGGTTATTGTATTATTGAGTATCAGTGCGTACTTTATTCCACCGATACGATTAAAAGTCACGCAAGTTCTAGCATTATTTAGTTCCATGAGTGTCGAAAATATTGCAGAGTATCTGCGTTCTTTTGGTGTTTGGGCAATCTTGATTTCTTTTTTATTAATGATGTTCCAATCGGTCATTGCTCCGCTGCCAGCTTTTTTGATTACCTTTGCCAATGCTGCAGTTTTTGGCTGGTGGCAAGGGTCATTGCTTTCTTGGACGAGTGCTATGGCGGGTTCGTTGGTGTGTTTTTATATTGCACGGATCGCCGGTAGAGATTTGGTTGAACGTTTGAATAAAAATTTTTCATTGGAATCGTTAGATAATTACTTTGATCGGTATGGGAAACATACGATTTTGATTTGCCGATTACTGCCTTTTATTTCATTTGATTTTGTTAGTTATGCTGCGGGGTTAACAGCGATCAAACCGATTCCTTTTTTGATCGCAACAGGAATCGGACAATTACCAGCGACGATCGTCTATTCTTATGTGGGCAGTAATTTATCCGGAAATACGAAAACAGTTCTTTTTGGTTTGTTGAGTATGTTTGCTTTATTTATTGCCGTTTATATTTTTAAACAGCTTTATCAAAGTAGACAAATAAAAAAAGACGTCCGTCAGTAATAGAACTGACGGACGTCTTTTTATTGCTGATTTTGCTCGATGTAATGTTCATAAAGAGTATCCAAAAATCGGATCTCTGTTACATTTCGATAAGGCAACACATAAAAATTGGTTACCTGAAAAATTGCTAAGATGGTCCAAAAGAAGAATGAAGCGCGTAAAATCAAAAATTCTAATTTATAGCCATGCATGATTTGTCGGCTGAGTAATATAGCATCCGATGCACTCAATGTTGAATCTTTTTCTAATAGGTAATTCGCCATGGCGTAAGAAGCTGATTTTACGATTCCTGGGATAACCAATAGTAATGTCCAAAAGAATGTATAGATTGCAATTAAGACATTAGCTTTCAATACGCGATTTTTTTGTGCTTTGATGAAATAAGCAAAAATTTTGAGACCATCTGCTTGATTGCCCCGCAATGTATGGATCGCACACCATTGGAAGGTGGCAGTAGCTAAAGAAGCAATCAAAAACATTGCTACGATCGCCAATAACATAATCAAGAACCAGAAGAAATGAGCAAATGGAGAATAGCTATAACCATAATTATAATAATCATAAGAAGAGTAAGCAGGTCCAAAGATACTTGCGAACCAATAGCTAGTTCCTTGGCTGATATACTTAATAAATGCGATCCGAAAAATAAGGTTAACGACCCATTGAGCAATGAGCCATAAAATAATCGTTTTAAACCATTCGCCATAACGGCCAGATAATTTTTCTTGAGCAACTTTTTTTATTTCTGCACGGGTGATATTTAATCCAGCTGTTGGTTCCAACTTCAATTCAAAAGAATCATCCGTTTGAAATTGACTTGTATCAGTTGTTTCATGATTTCGTGTTTCTTATTCCAAATCACACCCACATGCTGGACAAAATTTAGCCCCAGCTCTTAATTCTGTCCCACAATTTGGACAATAATTCATGTTTTTCACTCTTTTCCTTCGATAGATAGCTTTAGTATCTCATTTTCAGAAAATAATTACCATCATTATCAAAAGATTTTTAGCGAGTCAAAACTAGAACAAAAAACACTCAAATCCTTGGTAACAAGGACTTGAGTGTTTGTAAGAAGTCTTACATTAATTTGTTGTAGAATTCAACGACTAGAGATTCGTCGATTTCTGGGTTGAATTCATCACGTTCTGGTAAACGAGATAAAGAACCTTCTAATTTGTCAGCGTCAAAGCTTACGAAAGCAGGACGACCAACAGCAGATTCAACAGCTTCTTTAACTGTGATCATGTTTTTAGATTTTTCGCGGATACCAATTACTTGGCCAACTTCTACTTCGTAAGAAGCGATATCAACACGTTTGCCATCGACAGTTACGTGACCATGGTTAACTAATTGACGAGCTTGACGACGAGTTGAAGCTAAACCTAAACGGTAAACAACGTTATCTAAACGACGTTCTAGTAAGATCATGAAGTTAACACCGTGTTTACCTTCTTTGATTTTGCTAGCGCGTACGAATAAGTTACGGAATTGACGTTCGTTTAATCCGTAGATAAAACGTAATTTTTGTTTTTCTGACATTTGCAAGCCGTATTCTGATTTTTTACCACGGCTGTTTGGTCCATGTTGACCTGGAGCGTATGGACGACGTGCTAATTCTTTCCCTGTTCCTGATAATGAGATACCAAGACGACGAGATTGTTTCCATGATGGTCCTGTATAACGTGACATTAAAAATTCCTCCAATAAATTGTATTTGGAGTAAAATAATCCGTTTGAAAAATTCATATCCGTGTAGTTCGTTCTTCAATCTTCGCCTTCGCAGCCGCGGTTACGCAATTGAACCAATACTGGCAACGAACTGGGGACGGGCTATTACTCTTCTGCTGCATTATTTTACACAGATGTCAGTATAACGGACAAAGGGAAGGTAAGTCAAGTTAAGCTATTGCAATTCTTAAATAAATATGATAAATGATCCATATATAGGTAATGCGGTACTTTCTACTTAAAAAAAATGATAGAATAAAAGAAAATAAAGCAAATTTTGCAAATTCCTTGAAACTTATCTATATTCCTAAAGGAAGAAAACGTTACTGCACGTTTTTGCTTATTCAATTCGTACCAACAAATACATATAAATGGAGAGATAGATTTTGGAAAGAAAATTGATCGCACTAGATATTGATGGCACCTTGTTGAGCAGTCAGAGAAAACCTTTGGATAGTACAATCAAAGCTTTAAAAGCGTTACGTGAAGCAGGACATTTAGTGATCATCGCGACTGGACGCTCACGTTTATTGGCAGGCGAAGTGATCCATCAATTAGGCTGTACGAATTATATCATTTGTAATGGTTCAGCTGCGTTTCTCGATCATGAACAAGTTTATAAACATACGCTTGACCGTGAAGCGTTGACGCGAATGATTGCTTTTGCAGGTGAACGAAAAATAGACGTCATGCTCTTTGGTTTAGATTCATTCGCACGTGTGACTGATTATAATGGCGGAAAAGTCAATGAAGCTATGGCTTCATTTGGCCAAGCGGCTCCAGATTATCAAAAAGATTATTTTGGGCAACATGAAGTGTATCAAGCATGTGTCTATTATGATAAGTCGATGGATCAAGAATTTGAAGCAGCCTTTCCAGAATTTCGAATCGTGCGTTGGCATGAAAATAGTGTTGATATCATCCCAGATCCAGGCTCAAAAGCCCAAACTATTTTAGCTTTAGCAAAAAAAGTCGGTATCAAACCTGAAAACATCATTACTTTTGGAGATGGAAACAACGATATCGAGATGTTAAATCTTGCGGGAACTGGCGTAGCAATGGGAAATGCCGCAGATCATGTTAAAGATGCTGCCAATATTGTGACTGACACCAATGATCAAGACGGGATTTATAAAGCCTTACGTCAATTAGAATTAGTCCATTAAAAAATGATTGAGATAAACATTAATAAGGCTCAAGTAATTGCAGTAAGAGTACAGATGTTTTTTCGCAAAAAGAAGCTGGACCAAAGTATTTTCTACTTTTGGTTCAGCTTCTTTTTCTATTTAAATAGAAACAACTAGTCTAATGATGCTAGCTATTTTGTATCTAAAGCTAATCTAGGAGTCATTTTTACATATAAGAAACTCAAACAAAATCCGACGAATGTTGGGACGACCCAGCCTAGGCCAAGCGAAGCGAAAGGTAGGTAGTGGTGATAGAAAGTCAATAAAGCATTAACGATCGGTTGTGTAGCCACCACTTGTGGTGCATTGGCCAACATGTCCAAAACAGCAGGAACCAGAGTAAAGGCGATCGTCATTTGGTAAACGAATGGATTTTTATCAAAATATTTTGCAGTTAATGATAGTAAGATCAAGGCTAATGACAAAGGATATAGCAGCATCAAGACGGGTAATGACCATTGGATGATCCGATCAAGTCCAGCATTAGCAACTACAAATGAAACGAAGGTCGTTAAACGCAACCAATTTTTATAGCTGACACGTGGAAATAATTTATGGAAATCTTGAGCGAAGGATACAACTAAGCCCATGGCTGTTGTAAATACGCCTAATGTTACTAATACTCCAAGAAAAACAGAACCAAAGTCAGATAAATAATAATGAACGATTTGGGCTAAGGCCGTTCCGCCATTATCTGAAAGTTGGAAGTGATTTAAACTCATTGCTCCCACTAGTACTAAACCAAAATAGATAACGACTTCTAACAAAACACTGAAAAGACCAGCTTGAGCAGTGATTTTAGCTTCATTTTTTTGAAAACCCATAGCTTTGACGGCATGAACGACAGTGACGCTAAAAGCTAATAATGCAACAGCATCAACAGTGTTATACCCTTGCAAAACACCATTAGTTAAAGGATGGTGTGCGTAATCTGTAGTAGCTGCATGATTTAGATTACCCATGGGATGGAAAAAAGAAATTAAGAAAACGACGGCTAATAAGACTAAGAAGATCGTGTTCAAATATTTTCCTACATAGGTCATTAATTTATTTTGGTGTAAAGTTAAAAAGTATGCGAGTGCAAAGAAAGCGGCAGTAAATAAAAACATTCCTAGACTCCAATATTTTTCAGCTAAAAATGGTTTAAAACCAATTTCAAAAGCAGTTGCGGCTGTTCTCGGAGTCCCAAAAAAAGGCCCGATCGTCAAATGAACTAAGATCAAAAAGACGGCCGCATATTTTTTGCCGACAGGACGAGCAAGATCATAAAGCCCATCACTTTTAGTAACGACGACGGCTAAGATAGCTAAAAATGGAAATAGCGCACCCGAGATAGCAAAGCCTAAAGCAGCGACAAACCAATGATTGCCGGCCAATTGTCCTAGATGGACGGGAAAGATCAAATTACCTGAGCCAAAAAACATACCAAAGATCAAAGAACTTAAAACGAATAATTGCTTCCAAGAGATTTTTTTTGTAGATTCCATCATAATTGTTTCCCCCTAATAGTCATGGTGATTTTTTCACCTTATGGGTCATATGATTAATCTACAAAGGCTGATTAATCATACGACCTGCTGTGTATATTGAATAAGATTCGAATGTCGCAAATATCAGTATCCATAAAAATCCCCCCTTTAAATAAAAAAAGAACCCTTTTTCCAATTGATTGGAAAAAGGGTTCTTGAATGAACGGTGCCACCTTTTGTTTTACTTGTTCACAGACGATGAAAGCGATCTGCTAGCCCGATAATGGAGGCCGCCACAATGTTCTACTTATCGACATTGACTCAGGAATGATGTTCAAAATAGTTGGGATTGCTGCTTCTCACCATTGACAGCTCTCTGAGAATCCATACCTATTTTTACTGTTTCCGTCTACGTTTTAACTATTTATTGTTTATTATCATAGCAAAAAATTAATAAATTGCAATAATTTTCTTTAATTTTTTTAAGAATTAAATTTAAACTTTTTTTGGACTTGCGACGCAATCTTTTATTTTTAAGCAAAAACAACTATAATAAAGCCAGACGTTTAACTAGAGAAGGGGAAAAAAAGTGCGCTTACTATTTATTGGGGATGTTGTGGGTTCATTAGGCCGACAAGTGTTGACAGATTATTTGCCGCGATTAAAACAAAAGTATCATCCGCAGGTTACGATCGTTAATGGAGAGAACGCGGCGGCAGGCCGTGGAATCACTGAAAAAATTTATAAAAAATTTCTACAAGACGGTGTGGATGTCGTCACGATGGGAAACCACACCTGGGATAATAAAGCGATTTTTGATTTTATTCCGGATGCCAAAAAAATGATCCGTCCAGCCAATTTTCCGGCCGGCACACCTGGACAGGGCATTGTTTATGTAAAAGTAAATGCGATCGAATTAGCGGTGATCAATTTACAAGCCCGTTCATTCATGGTCGATTTAGATGATCCATTTCGTGTAGGCGATCAATTGATCGCCGAAGCTCAAAAACGAACACCTTATATTTTTGTCGATTTTCATGGAGAAACGACTAGTGAGAAGCAAGCAATGGGTTGGTTTGCTGATGGCCGCGTATCGGCAGTTGTCGGAACGCATACCCATGTCCAAACCAATGACGCACGGATTTTACCCAAAGGAACAGCCTATCTGACAGATGTTGGTATGACAGGGCCTTATGATGGGATTTTAGGAATGAAGAGAGGTCCGATCATTGAAAAATTCTTAACGGCTTTGCCACATCGCTTTGAAGTGATTGATGAAGGTCGTGGAATCTTGTCTGCTTGTGTGATTGATTTAGACAAAGACGGTCACGCGAAGAAAATCGAAACGATTGTGATCAATGATGATCGACCATTTAGAGAATAGGAGTATCAAATGAATTTAGCAAATGAAGCCGCCGTTGAAGCGGCTTTAACACATTTAACGGCATTATTAAGCGAAAATGAAGCGATCGTTCGCTATCAGCAGCTTCAAAAACGTATCGATGAAAACGATACTTTAAAGGAATTAGAAGAAGGAATCAAAACAGCGCAAAAAGCGGCCGTTCAGTTTGCTCATTATGACAAACCAGAAGCAGAAAAAGCGGCGTTGAAAGAAGCTGATCGTTTGACCCAAGAATTGAATCAACACCCACTAGTAACTGCCTATCGAGAACAGCTGATTGAAGCCAATGATTTATTACAATATTTGACTACCATGATTCAAAAGGAAGTCAATGAAGCATTGGAAAATGATGCTTGATCCGTTATACCCATTAAGAATTAGGAGGAGCACGAATGCCTCAAAAAACTAAAAACACGCCAATGATGGAACAATACTTGGCGATCAAAGAACAATATAAAGATGCCTTTTTATTTTATCGTTTAGGCGATTTTTATGAACTATTCAACGAAGATGCGATCAAAGTTTCACAATTATTGGAGCTGACTTTGACGAGTCGAAATCGTAATGCAGATGATCCAATCCCTATGTGTGGTGTACCGCATCATTCTGCTCAAGGGTACATCGATACTTTAGTAGAACAAGGCTATAAAGTAGCAATCTGCGAACAAATGGAAGACCCGAAACAAGCTAAGGGAATGGTCAAACGTGAAGTTGTCCAATTGATCACGCCGGGCACCTTGATGGAAGGTAAAGGGATTGAAGCGAAAGCCAATAATTTTTTAACTGCTGTTGTGTATGACAATAATAAATTTGGTTTTGCTTATGTCGATCTATCAACAGGTGAATTAAAGACCGCCTTATTACAAGATGAAGAAGCGGTCATGAATGAAGCGACCGCTTTACAAACAAAAGAAATTGTCTTGGGCAGTGAGATTCCTGAAAATTTACAAAAAAATCTAGCTGAACGTTTAGGTCTAGTATTCTCAACGCAAGAAACAATTGAAGATAATGCAGAGTTCAGTTTTTTAACAGCAGACATCAAAGAAGCACTAGAAAAAGAAGCGACTGGGAAACTGTTGACGTATTTATCTGTGACACAAAAACGTAGTCTAGGTCATATCCAAAAAGCAGAGGAATATCAAACCGAACATTTCTTGAAATTGGATTATTTTTCTAAGACTAATCTAGAATTGACACGATCCATTCGAACAGGTAAAAAACAAGGGACATTGCTGTGGCTGCTGGATGAAACTAAGACGGCGATGGGTGGACGTTTATTAAAACAATGGATCGATCGTCCATTGATCCAAAAACGGCAAATTCATGCTCGCCAAGCGATGGTCGCATCATTATTGAATGCTTATTTTGAACGCATGGATCTAAACGAATCATTGACTAAAGTCTATGATTTAGAACGTTTAGCTGGGCGGGTGGCGTTTGGAAGTGTTAATGGACGTGATTTGATCCAGTTAAAAACATCTCTGATCCAAGTCCCGCAAATCCGGCAATTACTAATGGGGATCAACCAAGGAGAATGGAACGATTTATTGGTCGATATGGAACCAATGGATGATTTAGTATCGTTGATCGAAAAAGCAATCAATGAGGATACGCCATTACAGATCACCGAAGGAAATGTCATCAAAGATGGCTATGATGAGCAACTCGATCAATACCGCGAAGCGATGCGAAATGGGAAAACTTGGTTAGCTGAATTAGAAGCACGGGAACGTGAAGCAACTGGGATCAAAACATTGAAAATTGGCTACAACCGTGTTTTTGGGTATTACATCGAAATTACAAAATCCAATCTTGCACATCTCGAAGAAGAAAAATATGAGCGCAAACAAACGCTAGCAAATGCTGAACGGTTTATTACTCCCGAGTTAAAAAAATTAGAGACATTGATTCTAGAAGCTGAAGAAAAATCAGTTGCTCTAGAGTATGACTTGTTCTTAGGTGTACGTAACCAAGTAAAAAAAGCAATTACTCGTTTACAAAAACTAGCTAAAAGTTTAAGTGCAACCGACGTCTTGCAAAGCTTTGCAACCGTCAGCGAACGGTATCAGTATGTGCGTCCAACCATGGAAAGCGGAACACATAATCTTCAGATCACAGAAGGCCGTCACCCGGTAGTCGAGAAGGTTTTGGGTCATCAAGAATATATTCCGAATAGTGTCCATATGAATCCAGAAGAGATGTTATTACTGATCACTGGTCCTAATATGTCAGGTAAAAGTACGTATATGCGTCAATTGGCGTTGACGGTCATCATGGCTCAAATGGGTTGTTTTGTTCCAGCTGAAAGTGCAGAACTGCCAATTTTTGATCAAATATTTACGCGAATCGGAGCTAGCGATGATTTGATTGCGGGGCAGTCGACCTTTATGGTGGAAATGATGGAAGCAAATCAAGCCTTGCGTCATGCGACACCGAATAGCTTGATTTTATTTGATGAGCTCGGACGCGGAACGGCTACCTATGATGGGATGGCTTTGGCTCAAGCAATCATCGAATATATCCATAAACATGTTAAAGCAAAAACATTGTTCTCGACGCATTACCATGAACTGACTGTGCTGGAAGAAAATTTACCGCAGTTAAAAAATGTTCACGTCGGTGCTGTGGAACAAAATGGCGAAGTGGTTTTTTTACACAAGTTGATGGATGGTCCGGCAGATAAAAGTTACGGGATCCACGTGGCTAAAATCGCTGGGATGCCGACCGAATTATTGTCTCGAGCCGCAACGATCTTAGCTGCTTTAGAAGCAGATGCACCAGTGCAAAAAAATGTAGAGGTTTCAGAAGATACCGAACAATTATCATTGTTCAATGAAGTATCGACAGCCGAACTAGGTGTCGTTGATCGATTGAAAAAAGCCAATCTTTTAGAAATGAATCCTATGGAAGCTTTAAACTTCTTATACGAGTTACAAAAGCAAATCTAATTTTTGCTCTTCGCCTAGTTTAAATCAGCGAAGAGCAATTGATTTATTCATAGAAAGGAGCAGTTTGATGGGGAAAATCCAAGAATTATCTGAACGTTTAGCTAATCAGATCGCTGCGGGTGAGGTCGTAGAGCGGCCGGCCTCCGTCGTGAAAGAATTGGTGGAAAATGCGATCGATGCGAAAGCGACCCAAATCGATATTTTGATTGAAGAAGCGGGTCTTAAAAAAATTCAGATCGTCGATAACGGTGAGGGAATCAGTCAAGAAGATGTAACCAATGCCTTTAAGCGCCATGCGACGAGCAAAATCCATAATCGTGATGATCTATTTCGTATTCGAACACTGGGCTTTCGCGGAGAAGCTTTGCCATCGATTGCTTCTGTTTCAGAACTGACTTTAGAAACAGCTACCGCTGATGAATCTCAAGGGTCGTATCTTTTCTTAAAAGGTGGAAAAATAGAAGAGCAACGAGCAACTGCTCTACGGACAGGAACGAAGATCACCGTTGAAAATTTATTCTTTAATACGCCTGCGCGCTTAAAATATGTCAAATCACTGCAAACAGAATTATCCAACATTGGTGATATTGTCAATCGGATGGCTTTAAGTCATCCGAAAATCGCTTTTCGTTTAGTACATGATGGGCACAAGATGATGACTACGAGCGGCAGTGGGGAATTGAAGCAAACGGTTGCTGGTATTTATGGTGTGGCGACTGCTAAGAAAATGCTCAAAGTTGAAGCAAATGATTTAGATTTTGAACTGCAAGGCTATGTATCTTTACCAGAAGTCACACGAGCAAGCCGCAACTATTTGTCCGTAATCATCAATGGTCGTTATATCAAAAACTATGCGTTGAATAAAGCCATCATCCAAGGGTATCAATCAAAACTGATGGTGGGCCGTTTTCCAATCGCCGTCTTAGAAATCACGATGGACCCGTTGTTAGTCGATGTGAATGTCCATCCAACAAAACAAGAGGTGCGATTATCTAAAGAAAAAGAATTGATGGACTTGATCAGTCGAGCAATCGCAGAAAGCCTGCGTCAAATCAATTTGATTCCTGATGTGGGTGAAAATCCTAGTTTTAAGCGTAAAGTTGAAAAGATTCACACGGAACAATTGGATTTACCATTAGAAGAGCAGCCGAAGAAAAAAAGTGATCTAAACTATGACCCGAAGACTGGTATTTTTTATGTAGAACCAAAGACTGTAGAAAAAGCATCTTTTGAAGCAGAAATTCCGCTAAAAGAAGAATCACCGATCACGGAATTGAATGTTCCTTTACCAACAGAACCAGAAAGAGCAACCCTTATCGAAGAAAAGACAGCCGAGTTATCAGAAGAAATAGCTGAAGAACCAGTGATCGATGAAAGTAGTTCAAGTGATCATCCGGAATTTGATTTGAGTACGCAATCAGGCGAAAAAATCGTTGAGCAAGCAATCAATAAATTAGAAAATGAACAACCACAAGCCCGTTTTCCGATGTTAGAATATTTTGGTCAAATGCATGGAACCTATTTATTCGCTCAAAGTAAAGACGGCCTATACATTATTGATCAGCACGCCGCTCAGGAACGAATCAAGTACGAATATTTTCGTGAAAAAATTGGTGATGTTTCAGATGATCTACAAGAATTATTGGTGCCGTTTGTACTAGACTATCCCAATAACGATGCTATAAAGTTAAGGGAACAAACAGAATTGTTGCAAGAGGTCGGAATTTATTTAGAAGAATTCGGTCCGAATAGTTTTATTGTCCGTGCCCATCCTACATGGTATCCATCAGGGCAAGAAGAAAGTATCATTCGTGAGATGATCGATATGTTATTGATCACGGGCTCAGTCAGTGTGAAAAAATTTCGTGAAGCAACGGCGATCATGATGAGCTGTAAACGTTCGATCAAGGCGAATCATCATTTGAATGAAGCACAAGCACGGGTGCTGTTGACGGATTTGGCAACGTGTGAAAATCCATTTAATTGTCCGCATGGGCGGCCAGTATTGATCCACTTTAGTAATAGCGATATGGAACACATGTTTAAACGAATTCAAGACCCGCATTAGGATAATTAAAGGAGTAAAGTGATGGCAGTTATTTTAGCTTCACAGTCACCAAGAAGAAAAGAATTGCTGAGTTGGCTGGTTTCAGATTTTTCAGTTCAGCCTGCAGATATCGATGAAGAAGTAAAAGATCGATACGCACCGAAAGAATATGTGATGGAAATGGCTCGCCAAAAAGCAGCAGTGATTGCAAAGAAACATCCCGAAGACTTAGTGATCGCGAGTGATACGATCGTTGTATGGCATAATCAGATATTAGGAAAACCCAAAAGTCGTGAAGAAGCTTTTAACATGCTAAGTGGGATGAGCGGTGAGACTCACTTGGTCTATACTTCTGTTGTGATCCGCAGAGCGGATCAAATCGTCGAGCAATTGACCTTTGCAAAAGTAACTTTTTATCATTTAAGTAAAGCAGAAATTAATCATTACTTAGACAGTGAAGATTATAAAGATAAAGCAGGTGCTTATGGCATTCAAAATGGTGCAGGTGTTTTTGTAGAAAAAATCGAAGGTGATTACTACAGTATCGTAGGCTTTCCGGTTGGAACAGTTAATCAAATGTTAAAAAAATTCAATTAACAACGAACAGCTTCGGCTGTTCGTTTTTTTTAGTTCAACTGCTATTGAATGAAGGGAAAATTAATCAATTATTTGAGCAGATTCTTCGTGTCTTTTTTTTGAGGAGCGTATGCTTAATGTGTATAAAATTTGATTGAAAGCAGGGGTCATGATGGAAAAAGAAGAATTAAAGCAAAAACTTTCACCGATGGAATATGCTGTAACGCAAGAGAATGCTACGGAACGTCCCTTTTCTGGAAAATATGATGATTTTTATCAAAAAGGGATCTATGTAGATATCGTTAGTGGTGAGCCATTGTTCTCCTCTAATGATAAATATGATGCTGGTTGCGGTTGGCCGGCTTTTAGTCGTCCGATTCAAAAACGTGGTGTCGCTGAAAAGGCTGATTTTTCACACGGGATGCATCGCGTGGAGGTTCGCAGCAAAGAAGCCGACTCGCATCTGGGACATGTTTTTAATGACGGACCGCAAGACCAAGGCGGATTACGCTATTGTATCAATTCAGCAGCATTGAAATTTGTTCCCTTTGATGAGATGGATGATCAAGGTTACGGAGAATATAAAACGATCGTTAAGTAAGCTGTGTCAAAGTTTCGACACAGCTTTTTTTCAGAAAATGTATGAAACAATGACAAATTTTGGTGTAGATAGCTCTTTTTTTTCGCTATACTAAAACCATCATACATTTAGAGAAGGCGATTTTTTATGAAAATGTTTAAGGAGTTAAGTTTATTATTACTTTATTCTGTTGTCGGTGAAGGATTACGGCTGTTTTTAGGTCTGCCAGTACCGGGGAGTATTATTGGAATTCTTTTATTATTTCTTTCTTTCCAAACAAAGTTGTTGAAACCTTCTGATATTGAAGAGACAGCCAACTTTTTATTAAATAATTTAACGATTTTATTTGTGCCTGCGGGTGTTGGCTTGATGCAATACTATGGTGCGATCAAATATACTTGGCCGATCTTACTTGGAGCGGTTGTGTTATGTTCGTTGGTTTCTTTAGTCGCTGTTGGGAAAACCGCAGAATTGGTTGAAAAGTTCAGTATCAAGAGCCATGAAGAAAAAGAAGTCTTGTTAGAAACAGTTGAAAAGATTCGAGGTGAAGTCGATGATTTCAGCGCTGGCGAGTAATCCGCTTTTCGGTCTAGCATTAACATTAGTGATCTATGCAGTGATGACGAAATTATTAAGTAAAGTAAATATCCCCTTTATCAATCCACTGATTGCCAGCGTCATTTTGATTATCATTTTATTGAAGGTCAGCGGCATCAGTTATAAAGCATACAACATGGGGGGCAATATTTTCACGATGATGATCACCCCAGCAACAGTAGCGTTAGCCTTACCGCTTTATCAAAATTTTGATAAATTGAAAAAATATTTTTTACCAGTGATCTTGGGAACTTTAGTCGGTGTCGTATTAAATTGTTTATTGAGTGTCGGCATCGGTCGTTTGTTCTCTTTAAAAGAAGGAATCGTGGTTTCGTTATTGCCTAAATCTGTAACGACCGCTATCTCAGTCGATCTTTCTAGTCAAATGGGCGGTATCTCACCAGTAACTTTGGCAATCGTCGTTTCGACGGGTATTTTTGGCGCATTAGTCGGAACAAAAGTTTTTCAATTGTTCAGAATCGAAAGCCCAGTTGCCCAAGGAATCGCATTAGGAAGTACCTCTCATGCGATTGGAACAGGTCGAGCAATTGAAATCGGTGAACTGGAAGGGATTCTATCTGGTTTATGTATTTGTGTAAATGGGTTAGTGACGGTTGCTTTGTTGCCGACATTATTTCACTTGTTTGAAAGTATTTAATATCAACTCCTAGTACTCTTTTGTTAAAATGAAGTACGAAGGAGTTTTTTTTATGTATATAAACGCACGTGAATTACAACATTACGAAAAAGATATTTATTTAGGTGTTCGTTTAATGGAAGTAATGGATGATGGTGAGATGTATAAACGCAGTGAATTAGCTGAAGCATTAAATTTAGATAGTCGTAGTGTCCAACGCTTGTTGGAGGAGCTCGATAAAAGTTATCAGCGTTTTACAGAAACGGATCTGTCATTAGTTGCAAAAAATAATAACACTTATCGTTTGGTCATTGCTGGACAAGTCATGGAAGAAAATCAATTTTTAGTGGATTTGATCCGTCATTCATTGACTTATCGTTTGCTGCATTTGCTGATTACTGGGACAGCACGGACGATCAAAGAATTAAGTGAGCAATTGTATCGCAGTGAATCTACGATCCGGCGAAAGTTGAAGGATTTAGCCAATGAATTAGCGCCGCTTGATTTAACGATTGAAAGAGGAAGCGTCTTTTTTGCGGCAGAAGAATCCGTTGTTAGGATGTATCTATCTGTTTATTACTGGCGGATTTTTCGGGGCAAGGATTGGCCATTTGCGCCGTTACAACATGACTTGGTCAAAAACATCAGTCGTAGGATCCAGCAATTTTTTCAAGTGGCTTTGAATCCTTTGAAGGAGCAACGATTGGAGTATTTGGTCGCCGCACATCTTTTAAGAGAAGTTCAAAATCATGAGTTGGAAAAAAATGAACAGGTCCAACGAACATTGATCAATGATCCGTTGTTTAAGGATTTTTCTAGGCAGTTACTACCAGTATTACCAAGTTATTTCCATGAACAAGACTCAGTCGGAAATTTATTTTTGAACCTCTTGACACGCGAAGAATACTATCATGTTCCGCTGATGACAAAAAAAATCCAGTATCTGTTAGCAAAAGAACCTTTTTCGGTCATGGATGAAGTCTCTGCAATGGCGCTGCTTTTGGAAAAGAAAATCAATAACGAAGCTACTTGGAAAAAATTACAAAGCTTACAAGCCGAAAATTATTTGATCAGCGGCCATTTATACCATCGGCTTTTTCCGATGATTCGTTTTAACATCAATGGCAAAGCTTTTTGGACGATGATCACGCAGCAACAACCAAAATTAGTGGCTTTTGTAAGTGAAATTTTAGCAGATCAAGGTGGAAGTGAATCAATTTTATTCGGTCGCTACCTATCAGTATTACGACGGTTGCCTGAATTGACTGTTCGCCCCGTTGTCCGGATTTTTTTACAGACAGATCTGCCTGAATTTGAAGAAACAATCTTACGGGAAGATGTGCATCAATTTTTAGCCAATGATTACCAAGTTGTTTTTGAAGAAAATCCTACAGAAAGCGACCTCTGTTTAACTACGAGTTTATCGTATCAAGATGAAGAAGTGCCCACGTTAATGATCGCACAGGAATTGCGAATGTCGGATTATCTAGCGTTGATCCAGTTATTGCAAGGATTCGGCGGTAAGAGTTTTTAACCGCCGGCTTTTGTGCTAAAATAATGAGAACATATGTGCTTGTGCACTTGGTTTTATTTACATAAGCTAGAAAAAGATGATACAAGTTTATCGTAAGAAAGGAACAGCTATGTACGAATATATTACAGGTCGTTTGACATATATCAGTCCAAGTTATGTTGTTTTGGATGTGAATGGGATCGGCTATCAAATCGCGTTAGGAAATCCTTATCGTTACAGTAGTAAAATGGAGCAGTCAGTCACGATCTATGTGCAGCAGATCGTTCGAGAAGATGCCCATTTATTGTATGGTTTTGAATCACTTGCAGAAAAAGAATTATTTTTACGTCTGCTTTCAGTTTCAGGTATCGGACCTAAAAGTGGTTTAGCTATTATGGCTAACGAGGATCATCAAGGTTTGATCCAAGCAATCGAAGCGGGAGACGTGACTTATTTGACGAAATTCCCGGGCGTGGGTAAGAAGACTGCTCAACAAATGGTCTTAGACTTAAAAGGCAAGTTGACTGAATTGATGGACGATCCAATGTCCTTGTTTTATGAAGGCCCTGACAGCAATGACAAAGCGTTATCAGAAGCAATGGAAGCCTTGCAAGCATTAGGTTATAGCCCAAAAGAAATCAAAAAAGTCGAAAAAGCCTTGGCGAAAGAATCGTTGGAAAATACCGACGATTATTTACGAGCTGCGTTAAAATTAATGATGAAAAAGTAGGAGGATTCGATAGATGGATGAAGAACGTTTGCTTTCGCCTGATGCGGATGACAGCGATAAAAGTTTAGAGAAATCATTACGTCCTCGCTATTTGGCACAATATATTGGACAAGACAAAGTAAAACAAGAACTGTCGATTTATATCGAAGCTGCTAAAAATCGGGAAGAAGCGTTAGATCATGTGCTGCTTTATGGGCCGCCGGGTCTTGGTAAAACAACGATGGCAATGGTGATTGCGAATGAAATGGATGTCCAAATCCGTTCAACTAGCGGTCCAGCAATCGAACGTCCGGGTGATTTAGTCGCCATTTTAAATGAATTGGAACCTGGCGATGTTTTATTTATCGATGAGATTCATCGCTTGCCACGAGTTGCCGAAGAGACCTTATATTCAGCGATGGAAGATTATTATGTCGATATTATGGTGGGACAAGGTCCGACAGCACATCCAGTTCACTTTCCATTACCGCCGTTTACTTTAGTAGGGGCAACGACTCGAGCAGGGATGCTGTCAGCACCTTTGCGTGATCGTTTTGGGATCATTTCGCATATGGAATATTATGAAGAAGACGATTTACGAGAAATCGTTTTACGTTCGGCAGATATTTTTCAAACAGAAATTGTCGAGGAAGGCGCGATTGAAGTTGCCCGCCGTTCACGTGGCACACCACGAATCGCCAATCGTTTGTTGAAACGGATTCGTGACTTTGCACAAGTCCAATCAGATGGAGTGATCGATCAAGTAGTCGCTGATCAAGCCTTAGGATTATTACAAGTCGATGAAGCTGGGTTAGATTATGTCGATCAAAAATTATTAAAAACAATGATCGAACTGTATCATGGTGGACCGATCGGTTTGAGTACATTGGCGGTCAATATCGGAGAGGAACGCGAGACGGTCGAAGATATGTATGAGCCGTATCTGATCCAAAAAGGGTTTATCAAACGGACACCGCGAGGGCGAGTGGCAACACCGTTAGCCTATGAACATTTTAATTATCCATATCAATCATAGAGGGTGAAACGATGGCGGAAGGAAAGACGACCAAAAATACTTTGGTTCAAGCATTAGTCGAGCTATGCCAAGAAAAAAATTATGATAAGATCACTGTTCAAGATATCAGTCAGAAGGTCCGCTTGAACCGCCAAACATTTTATTACCACTTCAAAGACAAAAATGATCTGCTCCACTATGCGTATTATCAAAAGGGGTTGGATTATTTAACTTCAGACGAATTGAAATTAGTGAATTGGGAAGAGTCTGTCTTATTGATGTTGAAAGAAATGCAAGAATACCATCAGTTTTATCTGAATACTGTAACCGCAGAACCTGAAGTATTGACTAAAGAATTTATCGAATTAGCAAAGCAATTATTTGTTCGCTTGTTTGATGATGTCGATCAAGAAGGAGCATTGTCTTCAATCGATAAAGAATTCTATGCGCGCTTCTTAGCTTATGGTTGTGGTGGTATTTTGATCGATTGGTTGTTGGCAGATGCCGAGCAACCGCCGATCACGATTGCCGCTCAATTGTTTCGTTTTGCTAAAGATATCGAATTTTTTGCTTATCGCTTATATGAAAAAGACCAACACGAGAGTTAAAACTCTTGTGTTAGCCCATTAACGATATAACTGATTGGTTTTTGTTCACTGAAAGCAATCGCATTTTTAGCAACGATCGCCGCCATTTGATTTCGCGCCTCTACGCTGGCATTACCGATATGCGGTGTTAAAATCACATTGTCTAAGTCTTGGAGCCCAGTACTGACAGCTGGTTCAAACTCATACACATCCAAAGCAGCGCCAGCGATTTTTTTGTCTTTCAATGCTTGAAGCAAATCGATCTCATCGATAAGTGGCCCGCGAGCCGCATTGATCAATAAAGCGGTATCTTTCATCGTCTCAAATGTTTCAGTAGTTAATAAGTGTCGCGTTTTTTCAGTCAGCGGTGCATGCAAAGTCAGAACATCGGCTTGTTGGATCACCTCTGTTTGAGAATAATAAGTGGCATTTAATTGCTCTTCGGTTGTTTGATCTAATTGATGCCGCTGTGTATAAATAATCTTCATACCAAATGCTTGCATCATCTTAGCAACAGTCTGACCAATCTGGCCCATTCCAATGATTCCCAAGGTTTTGTCTTTCAATTCATGACCTAAAAAGAATAAGGGTGCCCAGCCATCAAAGCCATCGCCGTGCATCAGCCGATCTCCTTCAACGATGCGACGAGACAAAGCAATGATCAGTCCGGCGGTTAATTCGGCAGTCGCATGAGTGGAGACAATCGGTGTGTTAGTGACATAGATTTGTTTTTCTTTTGCATAAGCCGCGTCGATATTGTTGAAGCCAGCACCAAAGTTGGCAATCAATTTTAAATTTGGTGCTGCATCGATGACTTCTTGATCGACTTGAGTCGATAACGGACAAATCAAGATTTCGCAATCGGCAATCTCTTTGATCAACTCGGCTTTTGAAATCAAGCCTTGTCCGTTAAAGACCGAAAAATCTAATTTTTTATCCTCTAATAAGGCAGTACCCAACTCAGGAAGTTGAGCGGAAAGATAAATTTTACTCATTGATATCCCTCATTTCATTTCGTTAAATTGACTATAGCACAGGAGGCAGAACATGAAAAAGATTCTATTTGTTTGTATGGGAAATATTTGCCGTTCACCAATGGCAGAAGCGATCTTTCGTGATGCGTTAGCTGAGGAACAATTAACTGATTTTAAAGTGGATTCAGCTGCTACGAGCCAATGGGAAATCGGGAATCCGCCACATCACGGAACGAAAAAAATATTGAAACAACATCATATTTCATCGGAAGGCATGCAAGCGCGCCAAGTAACGACAGAAGACTTTTATGCTGCTGATTTTATTATCGGGATGGATCAAGAAAATGTTTCTGATTTAATCCAAAGAGCTCCAGAAGAAACGAAGAAAAAAATCTATTTGTATCTTGATCGGGTTCCTGGATATGAAGGAAAAAGTATTCCCGATCCGTGGTACACGGGAGATTTTAAAGAGACATATGACTTAATCGAAAAAGGATTACCAAATTGGTTAAATTTTTTTGAAAATGATTAGAATTCTTGTCTTTTTTTAGAAATTTAAGTAAAATCAAACTACGCTCTTGATAGGAGGAAACTGGATGACTAAAAACGAGAAACCCAGAAAGAATTTAATCAAGTTATTTTCAAATTCATCGTATCGCTTCATCTCGGATTTTTTGAATGATTCTGGTGACAAACGTGCTCAAGAGCAAGCAAATGAGAATATTTTTCTTAAACTAAAGATGGCTGCTCTACAAAATAGTTTAGTCGTTATTCAAGTTCAAGATGAAAAAAATGAAGATAAATTTCGGACTATTTCTGGTTGGTTGCCAAAAGTCGTCAATAATGATTCGATCGTTATACGAACACAAGATAACCAATTAGTCATGCTGACGATCGATCGGATCAAAAAGGTGACGACCTTATCACCAAGTGGTGATCAAGAAAGCATTTCACGATAAATTTAATACATTTACGAGTGTGAAAACTTTTGGTATACTCGGAATGTACTAAAAAAAGAATAATACTTTCACAAAGGGGAGCCCACGGGCTGAGATTGAGTTTACTCTAAACCCTAGTACCTGTTTCGGTTATTCGAGCGTAGGAATTGTGATGAAGTAATACTGTTACTTCTCCTTTGTGGACTGTATGTTCAAAAAGGAGGAGTTTTTTTATGAGTAAAACAAGAATCATGATCGAAGGAACGATCGTTGCAGCATTAGCATTTATGCTGTCATTGATCCCAACATCGATCGGCAGCAGCTTCACTATTTCTTTAGGAATGATCCCCATGGTGTTGTTTGCATTAAGACGGGGCGTAAAACCCGGGTTGCTATCTGCATTTATTTGGGGGATTTTACACTTTCCTGCCGGCGATGTATATTTTTTAAGTGTGGTCCAAGTGTTGATTGAATATCCGATTGCCTTTACATTTGCGGGCTTTGCAGGTCTATATGCCAAAAAAGTTCAACAAGCATTGGTCGATCAAGATATCAAAACAGCTCGAAAGAATATTATCTATGGAACATTTACAGGAACTGGCGCTCGTTTTTTCTGGCATTTTATCGCTGGAGTAGTTTTTTGGGGTAGTTATGCTTTGTGGGGAATGAATCCATGGATCTTTTCATTAGTGATGAATGGACTTAGTGGTTTAGCAACTGCTGTAGTGACAGCTATCGTTGCTGTAGTGATCGTTGAAAAAGTGCCGCAATTGTATTTGCCCAAAGGAAGTAAATTAATCGAAAAACATAGTCATTAGAAAAAAGCAGTTGCTATCTAGCAACTGCTTTTTTAGCGAAAAGAAAAGGCAGGATCATCGTGATCCACATCTAATGACCAACGTTGTTTTGCTGTATCGTAAGTGATTTCTCCCACTTGCTGTTCTTTTTTATAATTTTGAGTATTACGGCGCCATCCCTTTTCATCTGAAAGATAAATCGGGATGTGATACATTCTATTTTTCAGTTCCGTTTGAGTCAAACAAAACAGAGCACCTTCTTGTAAAATTGGATATAATTCTTTTAAAATTTCACCGTCTAAGGGGGCTACTGAAGAGCCCTTTCGGAAAAATGAACGGCGGTCATTGATCTTTTCTAAAACGATTCGTGTCAGTTTTCGCGCGAGTATCCGATAAAATTCATCTAAATAGCGATAGTAGACCCGCATTGTCTCATTACCTAAATTAAAATAAACAAAATTATTTTGTAGTTTATAAAAGAAAGGTGAATGGAGATGCGTTCGCATATGACCAAAATAAAGAAGTTCAGATATTTCTAATGGAGTAAGTTCCTTCAGCATTGCGGGATCATTAAAATCAATCCACTTGTTGCTCTTAGAATAATTAAAAGTTTTTGTGTTAAAAAAATTGTGAATCTGTTCTGGACTATCGATGATTTTCAGTCCTGTATGCGGATCGTATTCGCCTGCTTCAGCCACAGGATCTAATAATAACAAATGATTCGGCTGATGGACGATCCCGTTCACAAAATCGTTGGGTGATAGGCCTTTTGATAGTACAGCATTACTTGTAGAATCAATATAAGCAAATATTGTATCTGGCACTCATCCTCACCCTTTCTCATTCTTGTCACAATTATTTTAACTTAATAATAAAAAAAAAGCTCGTATCTTTTATTTTAAAATTAGATTACAATTCCCTTAAAAACCGCAACATTCAGGTACATTTTTAGCATTTATAATCATTTTAATAAATAACAGTTCGTTAATCTTATTATTTCTTTTTTTTAATTTTTCTTTAGTAACTGAAAGTAGATTCACTACTAAATATAGAATATGATATGATAGTGGCGAAACTGTGGGGGGCTCATAATGAAGAAGAAACGCAATTGGTTGGTCAATATTTTTCTATTTTTATTATTGTTAGTAGGTCTAGCGCTGATTTTCAATAACCAGATCAAATACTTTTTGATGCAACATAATGGTGAACGTTATGCGGTAGCAAAATTGGATCGCACGGAGATCGACAAAAATATGAAAAAAGAGGCTTCGTTTGATTTTGATGCTGTGCAGCCGGCTAGTACCGAGGCAGTCTTACAAGCGCAATTAAGTAATAAACAATTACCAGTGATTGGTGGGATCGCTATTCCGGCGGTTGAAATCAATTTGCCGATTTTTAAAGGGTTGTCGAATGAATCCTTACTTTATGGTGCAGGGACCTTGGCGGCTGATCAAAAAATGGGTGAAGGAAATTATGCTTTAGCGAGTCATCGAGCGGATCGTCCGGGGCTTTTATTTACACCGTTAGATGGTATCAAAGAAAATGATTTGATTTATTTAACCGATCTGAATAATATCTATACGTATAAAACGACTCTTAAAGTTCGGGTTCAGCCTACCGAGGTCAAATATCTCGATGTTGATCCAGACAAGAAGCAAGTTACTTTGATTACTTGTGGGGAGATCGAAGGAATCACCCGGATCATCGTTCAAGGAGAGTTGATCGCCGTCACACCAGTCAACAATGCGACAGATACGATGAGAAATGCTTTCCAAATGGAACAACGAACGTATTAATTCCTACTCCAAGGCTTGCCTTGGAGTTTTTTACTGTCTTAAATTTCTGCTATACTAAAAGCAGACAATTATACAAGGAGCAAGTAGCGATGCTGAAAAAAACATATGTGTCAGAACTATCTACTACATGGAAAGAGTTTCAACAGGCGCACTTACTTTTCCCGTTCTTTTCTTCTCACCAACAAGCACGAACACATTATGTGGCGGCAGCTAAAAATGGTCGAGGGTATCGAGTGATCGATGGAACGAATCAGCTGTGGTTCGTTAAAAATGAAAAAGCGGACGGATGGCAGATCATCAATTTGTTGAGTTCTGCTGATAGCAGTTGGGAACGAGTGATCGATTTACTAGAAAAATCCGCACGTCAACAATTCAAGCAGTGGCTTGCTTTAAGTTTTGAAGCTAATCCTGTTTTGGATCATTGGCTAGTTTCTAAAGGTTATCGATGGATTGAAGGCCAGTGGCAAAAAAAAATGGTTTATCACACGGGGTTAATTTTAGGGGGCGGAGGTGCTAGAGGTGCCTACCAAATCGGTGTTTGGCAAGCATTACTGGAAAAAAAGATTCAATTTGAGTTGATCACTGGGACTTCTGTCGGAGGATTGAACGGCGCTCTGATTGCTCAAGGTGACTATCACCAAGCAGTATCATTATGGGAAGAGATTGAAACCGATAAAATATTAGAAGTGACTTTTAATGAGGTAGAGGAAATTGATTTTTCAGCTCAGGTACAACAATTACGGACATTTTTGCGAACGTCGTTGAAACAACGCGGTGTGTCATCAAAACCGCTTAAACACTTATTGAGTGAACATTTAGTGCCGCAAAAAATAAAAAACGGCATCCCTTTTTATAGTGTGACAACCAAAATACCTGCTTTCCAAGAGGTAGTCGTTTGTTTGAATCACTGCTCTTCTGGGGAAATCATCGATTGGTTGATGGCATCAGCCGCTTTTTTCCCAGTGATGGCTATGGCTAAAATCGGAACGGAATACTATGTTGATGGTGGTTATCGTAATAATCTGCCAGTCGATGTGGCATTGAACCATCAAAATTTGACTGAATTGATTATTGTAGATGTTCATGGCCCTGGTTATGATAAAAAATATCACTTGCCAGAAAATGTAGCAGAATTAAAATTGGCCAGCTCTTGGAGTCTAGGTGATTTATTTTTATTTCAGCAGTCCCGCTCGGCAAAAAACCGGTTACTAGGCTATTTAGAAACAAAAAAAGCTTTAGGTGATCTGCAAGGCACACGTTATTCCTTTGATGCTCAAGCAGATTTTGAGACATTGACTAAAGCCTTTATTCGATATAGTCAAAAAAAAATACCCCTTGAACTAGAAGAATTAAGTCTTAAATTACAAAAATTTTTCCATCAGTCTTTTCCTATCGAATTGATGAGTCAATTTTTCTTAGAATTCTTTGCCTATTGGACCCGAGTCTCACCGTTGAAGAGCTATACTTTATCTGAATTTATTCAAAACGTCATCCAGCAATTTAAATTGCCGGAACCGATCGTTACAACCGATTATTCTGTACAGGAACAAATAGAAGGCTTTATTGAAAATAATAATGTATTCTCAGTGTATCGACATGTCGTACAACTAGCGCAACAACCGAAGGACTTTCCGAGAACGTATCGTCGGTGGCCGATCCAAACGTTGTTGGCACTATTTATCAATTATTTACAGGAGGAAATCTAATGGCAGATTTTAATTATGAAATCGTAGAAGAGATCGCAGTATTATCAGAAAATCCGAAAGGCTGGCGTAAAGAATTAAATTTGGTCAGCTGGAATGAACGTCCGCCAAAATTCGATTTGCGTGATTGGGCACCGGGACATGAAAAAATGGGTAAAGGTGTTACCTTTAGCAATGAAGAGTTTGCCGCATTAAAAGAAGCTTTAGCAAAAATGTAAAGCCTTGATTCTTATTATCGAGAAAGGAAATAATCTGAATGAAAAGTATGACAGGATATGGTCAAGCCAATCAAATAAATGAAGCCTATGAATTAACGATCGAATTAAAAAGTGTCAACAATCGGTTTCTCGATTTACAGATTCGGATGCCGAAAGAATTAAATCCTTATGAAGCAGATTTGCGGAAAATCGCGAAAGAAAAGGCCCAACGTGGTCGAGTCGATGTTTTCGTCAATCTGACTCCTTTAAAAAGTGGCAATAAAAAAGTTCAAATTCATTGGGAATTGATCGAACAATTAGTTTCTGAATTGCAAACTGGAGGGAAAGAACGTTTTGGCATTGTGGATTTCCCTGTGGAACAAGTATTGGTCAAAGCGATGGAACAAAGTGATTTCGTGACTTTGGTCGATCAACAATTAGAAACAGAAACATTAAAAGAATTGTTCCAAACGACTGCAATCGAAGCGTTCACTCAATTAGCTAAAAGTCGCGCGCTTGAAGGGGAGGGCATTCAAAAAGTATTGTTAGAATATGGTCAAAAAGTCCAGTCGTTAGTCATGGAACTACAGAGTTTTGTAGCAGAATATGAAGCTGATTTTCAACAAAGGTATCAAGCAAAACTAGAAGAATACTTAGGGACAACCGTTGATCAAGATCGTTTGCTGACTGAACTGGCGATCTTACTGGAGCGTGGGGATATCCATGAAGAATTGGATCGTTTGATGATCCATCTGGAAAAAATGGCTAGTCTTTTACAAGCAACTGGTCCGGTAGGTAGAGAATTGGATTTTCTATTGCAAGAAATGAATCGTGAAGTTAATACGATCGGCTCAAAATCCAGTCCGATCCGTATCAAAGATATCGTGGTACAATTAAAAACGATTTTGGAAAAAATTCGCGAACAAATCCAAAATGTCGAATAAAATAGCGAAATTTTATAAGAATTAATGAGCAGCTTAGCGAAGCCACTTGAAATATTCGGAAAAAAAGTGCACAATAGGCGTTAGCTAAAAAGAGCATGAAAGGGCGTTAGTATGTCTGAACGAGGACTGTTGATTGTATTGTCGGGACCTTCCGGAGTTGGAAAAGGAACGGTCAGAAAAGCCATTTTTGAAAGAGACGATAATGAGTTTCAATACTCTGTCTCAATGACCACACGCAAAATGCGAGCGGGTGAAGTGGACGGCGTCGATTATTATTTCCGCAGCAAAGAAGAATTTGAGGCGATGATCGAAGCAGGTGAAATGTTGGAGTATGCCGAGTATGTCGGAAATTATTATGGCACACCATTAACTTATGTAAATAAAACATTAGATGAGGGCAAAGATGTCTTTTTAGAAATCGAAGTCCAAGGCGCACAACAAGTAAAGGATAAGGTGCCAGATGGCGTCTTTATTTTCTTAACACCGCCAGATCTTGCGGAATTAAAAGCACGAATCGTAGGTCGAGGCACTGACAGCCCCGAAGTGATTGATGAACGTATGCGTGTTGCACGCCAAGAAATTGAAATGATGGCTCTTTATGATTATGCCGTTGTGAATGATCAAGTACCAAAAGCCGTTGATCGAATCAAGGATATTATCGTCAGCGAACATTACCGCGTTGACCGAGTGATTGGCAAATATATTAAAATGTTAAAGGAGATATAAGCTTATGATGTTAAAACCTTCAATTGATACATTGTTAGACCACGTAAATTCAAAATATTCATTAGTTATCTTAGCGAGCAAACGTGCCCATGAATTAGATGCAGGTGCGCAACCAACTTTAGATTCATTTGAATCAGTAAAAAGTGTGGGTCAAGCGTTAGAAGAAATTGATTCAGGAACCGTGATCAGTGATCCACATCCTGAAATTAAACGTGAACGTTTAAAAATGGAAGAAGAAGAACGCAGCATGCAACGTGAACGTGAGCAACGTGATCTAGAAGCGCGTATCCGCAGTGAAAAAAACTAAGCGTGAAACGCGCTGATTAAGTGTAAGTGGGATTGTACCAATACTTTTGGCACAGTCCCTTCTTTTTTGTGAGAAAAAAGTAAACGAAAACATAGGACTAAAGGTAAAAGTTTTATTTACATAGGTGATTCATTAGCTCTAGATGAACAAAATTTAGTACAATAAATGAGGAATGGAGGCGGAAAGAATGAAATTAGCACAAGTGATCGTAGATGTCCCTGCGATGCAAACGGATCAGCCATTCAGTTATTTGATCCCGCCTCAATTGACCGTCGAAGTCGGCATGCGGGTGGAAGTCGGTTTTGGTTCTCGACATGTCCAAGGATTTGTGATCGGGTTTGAAGATGCTCCAGAACCATTACCAACGAATTTAAAGCCCATCATTCGTGTACTGGATTTGGCACCTGTATTGAATCAAGAATTATTAGCTTTGGCTGATTATATGAAAGACACGACGTTTGCTTTTAAAGTGACTTGTTTGCAAACGATGTTGCCGAGTGTAATGAAGGCAGATTATCAAAAACGATTGTATCTTTTAATAGATGATCCAGTGATCCAAGCAAAATATTTTGGTACAGCTGAATCGATCACTTGGGAAGAAGCAGAAGCCAAAGGGTGGTTGAAAGAATTAGCACGCTTGCGAGAGCAAGGGATCATTGAACTTCGTTATGAAGTACATACAAAAAATAAAATCAAAACTGAACGCTATATTAAACGAACATTTCCACCAGAATGTCTAACAGAATTAAAGGCATCATTGCGAAAGAATTCGCCTAAACAAGAACAGCTGCTTGACTATTTAGCAGCATTAGCAGATGAAGAATTAGTTGCTGTCAAACAGCTGAAAGCCGAAGAGTTTACCTTAGCTAATTTAAATCAAGCAGAAAAAAAAGGCTGGTTGACCTTTTTAGCGATTGAAAAATATCGGGACCCTTATGCTGAAAGAAAGATTGAACAAACAGCAGCATTGCAGTTGAATGATGAACAGCAAGCAGCTTATGAAGCAATTAGTAAAGCTAGCGCAGACAATGAGCATAAAGTATTTTTATTGGAAGGCGTAACTGGTAGCGGTAAAACAGAAGTTTATCTGCAAGTGATCCAAGACGTTTTAGCAAAAAAACAGACAGCGATGATGTTGGTACCGGAAATTTCTTTAACCCCTCAGATGGCGACCCGCTTTAAGGCGCGCTTTGGCAGTGAGGTCGCCGTTTTACATAGTGGTTTATCTCAAGGAGAAAAATATGATGAATGGCGTAAATTAGAACGTGGCGAAGCACATGTAGTGGTCGGTGCTCGTTCGGCTATTTTTGCTCCTTTAGAAAACCTAGGTGTGGTCATTATCGATGAAGAACATGAAACAAGTTATAAACAAGATGAATCACCACGTTATCATGCAAGAGATCTAGCTATTTGGCGTGGCAAATACCATAATTGTCCGATCGTACTAGGCAGCGCGACTCCTTCGTTAGAGTCACGTGCACGGGGTCAAAAAGGTGTTTATCAACTAATGAAATTGACGCAGCGTGCTAATCGTAATGCGACATTGCCGACTGTTGAGATCGTCGATATGCGAGAAGAAATGCAACGTCGTCTAAATTCATCTTTTTCAGAAAGTCTCGAAGAAAAAATTCGTGATCGATTAGCTAAAGGTGAGCAAAGCGTCTTATTATTGAATCGTCGCGGGTATTCATCATTTGTAATGTGCCGTGACTGTGGTTTCGTTTTGCCGTGTCCAAACTGTGATATCTCACTGACGTTACATATGGATACGAAGACGATGCGTTGCCATTATTGCGGTCATGAAGAAGCTATTCCGCATCGTTGTCCGAATTGCGGAAAAGATAAGATCCGCTATTTTGGGACAGGGACAGAAAAAGTTCAAGAAGAATTAGCGCAATTGATTCCCGAGGCCCGGGTCTTGCGGATGGATGTCGATACTACTCGACGTAAGGGTGCTCACGAAAAAATATTAACGGCTTTTGGGGATCATGAAGCAGATATTTTATTAGGCACTCAAATGATCGCAAAAGGTTTAGATTTTGAAAATGTGACACTGGTCGGTGTTCTGAATGCCGATACGGCTTTGAATCTGCCTGATTTTCGTTCGAGTGAGCGTACATTTCAATTACTGACTCAAGTGAGTGGTCGAGCAGGACGCGGAGATAAAGCCGGTGAAGTAGTGATCCAAACATTCAATCCGGAACACTATACGATCAAGTTAGCACAACATCATGACTATGAAAATTTCTTCCAAAAAGAAATGCGGATTCGTCACCAAACAGATTATCCGCCGTATTATTACACGGTCAAAGTGACTATCTCTCATCAAGAAGAAATGCGCGCAGCTCAAAAAGCCTTCCAATTGGCGGAACAAATCCGGCATCAATTGAGCCCGCAGAGTATTCTGTTAGGACCAACGCCAGGCGCGATCTTACGGGTCAAAAATCGTTATTATTATCAGTTGATCATTAAATATAAACATGAGCCACGCTTGCAAAAGACATTAGAAGATATTTTACAAGTCAGTCAGAAAGATCAGCGTCAAGGTCTATTGATCGCGATCGATAATGAACCGATGTATTTTATCTAAAAATATAGAAATAAAGCAAAGAAAGAAGGAACGTCATGCGTTACCCTATTATTCTCCATCCAGACGAACGTTTGCATAAAGTGACTGAACCGATCGAATATGTGACTGATGAGATCGTTACGTTACTAGATGATATGTATGAAACAATGATCGCTCATGATGGCATCGGGATTGCTGCCCCTCAGATCGGCAAAAATCTTAGAATCGCTGTAATTGAAGTGGAGGAAAATGATCGTTTTGATTTGATCAATCCAGAAATCATTGATCGAAAAGGAACTAGTATCGATGTTGAAGGCTGCCTTTCAATCCCTGAAACTTATGGAACTGTAAAACGAGCAGATGAAGTGACGGTTCGTTATTATGATCGTGAAGGGTCAGAAATGGAAGTTACGGCATATGGTTATTTAGCCCGAGCATTTCAACACGAAATCGATCATTTGGACGGCAAATTATTTATTGATCAAATCATCGAAAAAATTGCCCCTGAAGATTTAGAACGTTATATGGAGGAACATGTTGATGACTAAAATTGTATTTATGGGAACACCAGCCTTTTCAGTCCCGATTCTAGAAAGTTTGATCGAAGCAGGCTATGATATCGCAGCCGTGGTGACTCAACCAGATCGTCCAGTCGGCCGAAAAAAAATTATCACACCGACGCCTGTCAAAGAAGCAGCAGTCAAACATGATTTATTGGTTTTACAACCAGAAAAAATCAGTGGTTCGCCGGAAATGGAAAAAATTAAAGAACTAGCACCAGATCTATTGATCACAGCAGCTTTTGGACAATTTTTACCAGAAAAGTTATTACAAGTTCCTAAATTAGGTGCCATCAATGTCCATGCATCGTTACTACCTAAATATCGTGGCGGTGCCCCTGTTCATTATTCCATTATGGAAGGTGATTCAGAAACTGGTGTGACGATCATGGAAATGATCAAAAAAATGGATGCGGGCGGTATCTTCAGTCAGAAAAAAATTGCGATTACTAAACAAGACGATGTCGGTACGATGTTCGAAAAATTAAGTGTTGTAGGACGCGATTTATTACTTGAGACATTACCTAAAATCATTTCAGGTGAATTAAAACCCGTTCCACAGAACGAAGCAGAAGTTACTTTTTCACCAAATATCAGTCGTGAGCAAGAAGCGATTGACTGGAATAAAACAGCGGAAGCCGTGGACAATCAAGTACGCGGCATGCATCCTTGGCCGGTCGCTTTTACAACATTTGAAGGCGCACGCTGGAAAATTTATCATGTGACGCCATTAGATGAACAAACGACTGAATTGCCTGGGACGATTATCGCGCGGACTAAAAAAGCCTTACACATCGCATGTGGTCAAGGGACTGTTTTAGCCATCGATGAATTACAACCTGCCGGCAAAGCAAAACAAACAGTCCAAGCTTTTTTAAATGGTAGTGGACAAGCAATCACAGAAGGACAGCGGGTGGGATAAATGGCAAAAATACCTAAGAAATTATTACATTCTGTTCGTTTTACAGCATTAGAAGCGATTGAACGGATCAATCGCGGCGGGGCTTATTCTAATTTATTGTTGAATGAATTGATCCAGAAAAATAAAGTCGACGGCAAAGACACGGCGTTACTGACAGAGCTAGTCTACGGTACGATCAGCCGTCAGTTATTATTAGCCTATGAAATCGAACCATTCATTAAAAATGCTAAAAAAGTTGATCCGTGGGTCAAAAGTCTATTGCAACTTTCTGTTTATCAAATGCTGTATTTAGATCGTGTACCTGATCATGCAATTATCAATGAAGCTGTTGAAATCGCAAAAGCAAAAGGCAATCCGGGTACAGGGAAATTTGTTAATGGAGTACTGCGCTCGATTCAAAGAAAAGGTGTGCCATCAGTAGCACTGATTAAAGATCCAATCGAACGTTTAGCAACAGAGATCAGCATGCCTGTTTTTCTAACTGAAAAATTTGTAGCCGAAATCGGTGAAGCTGAAACACGTAAATTAGGCTTGTCATTGCTTGAACCAAGCCGAGTGAGTGCACGAGTAGATGTTCGCTTTTTAACCCGTGATGAAGCCATTGAAGCTTTAGCTGAAGATGGGATCGAAGCGCGCGAAAGTGAGCTTTCACCATACGGTATCGTTGCAGATCGTGGTTTTTTAGCAGGTAGCGAATTATTTCAAAATGGTTGGCTAACGATTCAAGATGAAAGTTCGATGCTAGTGGCTCAAGCGTTACAGATCGAACCTGGTCAAAAGGTATTAGATGCTTGTGCGGCTCCAGGTGGGAAAACAACGCATATCGCAGCTTTATTACAAGATAGCGGCTCAGTCACTGCACTCGATATTCATGAACATAAGTTGAAACTCGTTCAAGAAAATGCGGAACGTTTGCGCGTAACTGATCGAATCGTAACCAAAGAACTGGATGCACGAAAGGCAGCAGAAACATTCGAATCAGAAAGCTTTGACCGTATTTTAGTCGATGCACCTTGCTCAGGTTTAGGGTTGATGCGTCGCAAACCAGATATCAAATATCAAAAACGAGCAGAAGACTTTATGCAATTATCAAAAATTCAACTGGATATTTTAAATAGTTGCGCACCTACTTTGAAAAAAGGTGGGATTATGGTATACAGTACTTGTACTGTTGCACCGGAAGAGAACCAACAAGTAATCGAAAAGTTCTTAAACGAACACGCTGATTTTGAAAAAATTGATTTGTCATTAGATTCAAAAGTACAGCAAGCGATTCAAGATCAAATGCTGATCCTATATCCAGAGATGTTTATGACTGATGGATTCTTTATTTGTGCAATGCAAAAAAATTAGATAAATGAGGTGGACGAAAAGATGGAGATTCAATTTCAATCAGACATCGGCAAACGGCGTAATATGAACCAAGATTATACGAATGTTTTTACAAATCAATCAGGAATGGACCTAGCAATCCTTGCTGATGGGATGGGTGGTCATTTAGCTGGTGATGTTGCTAGTAAAATGGCGGTAGATGGTTTAGGCGCCGCTTGGTCAACCTCAACTATCTCGCAGCCAGATAAGGCTTCTGAATGGTTTGAACAAGAGATTCAAAAAGTAAACGAGGCCATTTATCAAGAGGGAACGACACATCCTGAGATGCAAGGAATGGGAACGACGATCGTTAGTACCGCTTTATTAAACGAAAAGTTCGTATTAGCACACGTTGGAGATAGTCGTGCTTATTTGATTCATGAAGATCAACTTCGTCAATTAACAGACGATCATTCATTGGTCAATGAATTGCTGAAATCAGGCGAGATCACAGCAGAAATGGCTGCGGTCCATCCACAAAAAAATGTTTTGACCCGCTCTGTAGGAATCGCCGGAACCATCAAGACTGATATTTCTGAACACGAATGCCAATCAAATGATTATTTGTTATTATGTTCCGATGGATTGACCAATATGGTCAGCGAAGAAGCTATTCTAACGATAGTAGCTAGCGATCAAAGTTTAGAAGATAAAACGAAGCAGTTGATCAATGCTGCCAACGAGGCTGGCGGAGCAGACAATATTACGGTATTATTGATTCATTTTGAAGGGGAGGCTCGTCCATGATCGAAATAGGCAAATTGGTCAATGGACGTTATAAAGTGATTGCCAGTATCGGTAGCGGTGGTATGGCAAACGTCTTCTTGGCTCACGATCTGATTTTGGATCGTGATGTTGCCATCAAAATATTACGATTTAATTTTCAGAATGATAAAACAGCCATTCGTCGATTTCAGCGTGAGGCATTAGCCGCAACTGAATTAGTCCATCCGAATATCGTCGGTGTTTATGACGTGGATGAAGAAAGTGGCATGCAATATCTAGTAATGGAATATGTGAAGGGGATGGATTTGAAACGCTATATCCAAAGCCAAGCACACATTCCGTATGAAAAAATTGTAGATATCATGGAACAAATTTTATCTGCTGTTAATTTGGCTCATGCACATGGGATCATCCATCGTGACTTGAAGCCGCAAAATATTTTGATGGATGAAGCGGGAGTAGTTAAAATCGCAGATTTCGGAATTGCGATTGCTTTATCAGAGACATCACTGACTCAAACGAATTCTATGTTAGGCTCGGTCCATTATTTATCTCCTGAACAAGCACGAGGAAGTATGGCAACCAAACAATCAGATATTTATGCTCTAGGAATCATTTTATATGAGATGATCACAGGCAATGTCCCCTTTGATGGAGAATCAGCCGTAACGATCGCATTGAAACATTTTCAAGATGAGATTCCATCCGTTAAAGGATTTGATCCAGCTGTACCTCAAGCGTTGGAAAATGTAGTGATGCATGCAACAGCCAAAGATCCCGCTGATCGTTATAAAACAGCTGGTGAGATGGCTGCAGATCTTAGTACTGCTTTAACAGCACTTCGCGTAAATGAATTGCCGTGGCATCCTTCTGCGATGTTAGACGAAACAAAAGTATTAACGCCTATTCAACCAGTTGATGAAGTAGCGATTGAAGCGCCTAAAGAAGCACCGATAAAGACAGAAGAACCAATCAACCCAAAACCGAAAAAGAAAAAACGAAGAAAACGTTGGTTGTTTATTTTTCTAATATTGTTAGCAGCGATTGTCGGAACGGTAGCATATTTCATGACCGGTTCGGCTGAAGTGTCGGTACCCCAAGTAGATAATATGACGGAAACTTCTGCACGTAGTGCGTTAAAAGCAGCTGGTTTGACTGTAGAAAGTACAGCGGACGAAGTTCCTAGTGATACGATTGAAAAGGGACATGTAGTGAAAACAAATCCAGCAGCCGGAACGATGATCAAAAAAAATCGTAGTGTTCGTCTTTATATCAGTTCAGGGACTGAAAAAGTTTCTTTAAAAGATTATCAAGGTGAAGCGATCGATGATGCTCAAGAAGATTTACAAAAGATTGGCTTTTTACTAAAAAATATCCAAATTAAAAAAGTAAATAGCGAAACTGTCCCTGAGGATCAAATTATTAGTCAAGATCCTGGAAAAGATTCTAAAGTTGATCCTAAAAAAGATACAATCACATTTGAAGTTTCCTCAGGTCCTGAGACTGTCGAAATTGATGATTACTCTGGAATGACCTATGAAGACGCTAGAGAGAGTCTTTTACAAATCGGAATCGTAGATGGTCAAATCAATCGTGTAGATGCTTCTGATGAGACCGTACCAGCTGGAGAAGTCATCAGTCAAAATCCAGTCAGTGGTACAGCATTGACTTCAAAAGATACGATCACTTTAAAAGTCAGTACCGGCAGCAGTTATGTAAAACTAGATGATCTTTCTGGTCAAGACAAATCAGATGCGGAAACGACTTTAACCAATTTGGGGTTGAAATATACTGAGCAGGAAGAATTTTCAGACGATGTAGCAGAAGGAAAAGTCATTCGAACAGACCCTGGTGCAAGTACGTCCTCAGTAAAGGTTGGCGACACGGTAACCGTATATGTGTCTAAAGGCCCAGAATCAAAAGAAACAACTTTCAATGTTACGATTTCAGCTAGTTTTACTGGATCTGAAGATACACAAGACACGATCACTGTAGCGGTGAAGGATGCAAAAAAACAAAGTTTGACTCAAGTATTGAATTTTAAACTAGACAAGAATACCTCTTCAACAAAACAAACAGTTTCTATAACCACAAAAGACAGTCAAAGTGCGACGATTGAAATTCAGCGTAATGGCGATGAAGTTGTTACAAAAGAAGTTCAAAGTGCGGAGACAATCACTGTTCCATAAGCGTAACCTTTCCTAATCTTTTAGGAAAGGTTTTTTAGGTCATTTGTACTGAAATGCATTTTGAAGTATGCTACAATAAAAGAGATATTAAAGGAGATGAGCCTGATCGAAGGACAAATTCGTAAAGCCCTAAGTGGTTTCTACTATGTGGCAAGTGAAGGAGAAATCCATCAGACCCGAGCACGTGGGAATTTTCGCAAAAAAAAATTAACCCCTTTAGTTGGTGATGACGTTGTATTCAGCAGCGAAGAAAATAGCGAGGGATATATTTTAGAATTATTACCTCGAAAAAATGAACTAGTCCGTCCACCTGTTGCCAATGTCGATCAAGGTGTGATTGTTACTAGTTTGATCGAACCTAACTTTTCGTATAATTTGTTGGATCGCTTTTTAGTGACGTTAGAAAATAAAAATATTCAACCAATCATCTATCTGTCAAAAACAGATCTAGTCGCAGATCAATCATTAGTAGCGGAAATCCGTGCAGTTTATGAATCTTTAGGATATCCAGTGATCGATGGTGAACAAGATAAACAGAAATTAACCGCATTATTCGCAGATAAACTAACGGTATTCATGGGACAATCCGGTGCTGGGAAATCAACCTTGTTAAATGAAGTCTCTCCAGGATTAAATTTAGTGACGGGGGAAATTTCAGATGCGTTAGGTCGAGGACGACATACGACGCGACATGTGGAATTATTGGATTTGTTTGATGGCTTAGTCGCTGATACGCCAGGATTTAGTTCGATTGATTTTCTTGAGATAGCCGCCGATGAATTGCCTAAAGAATTTCCCGAGTTTCGTGCAGCAGCTCCAGCATGCCGTTTCAGAGAATGCCGTCATGTGAAAGAACCTGGTTGTGAAGTGAAACAACAAGTTGAAACGGGTGAAATTGCTCAAACGCGGTATGATAATTACTTGCAGTTTTTGCAAGAAATCGAGAATCGACGTCCAATTTATAAGAAAAATAAGTGATTTAAATTAGTTTATAATTGTTTGTTTTATAAAGAGAAATCTATCAAAAAAGGAGTAAAAATGATGAAAATAGCCCCATCAATTTTGAGTGCAGATTTTGCGCGTTTAGGTGAAGAAGTAAAAATGGTTGAAGCAGCGGGTGTCGACTACATCCATATTGATGTGATGGATGGAAATTTTGTGCCAAATATTTCTTTCGGACAAGTCGTAGTAAGTGCGTTACGTCCTGTGACAAAATTACCGTTGGACGTTCATTTGATGATTGCTGATCCAGAAAATTACATCAATGATTTTGTAAAAGCAGGAGCGGATATCATTATGGCTCATGTAGAAGCAACGCCTCATATCCATCGAGTAGTTCAAATGATCAAAGCAGCAGGTGTAAAACCAGGGGTTGTTTTGAATCCAGGTACCCCAATAGAAGCGATTAAATATGTTTTAGCTGACGTTGATCAAGTATTAGTCATGACGGTGAATCCTGGGTTTGGTGGACAGTCATTTATCGAAGGTACTGTAGAAAAAATTGCTGAACTAGATCGTTTACGTAAAGAAAAAGGCTATCATTATGAGATCGAGGTTGATGGCGGCATCCAGCCGGAAACTGCCAAGAAATGTGCAGAAGCCGGAGCAGATGTATTTGTAGCAGGTTCTTACATTTACGGCGCTGATAAACCAGAAGAAAAAATTGCTGCTTTAAGAGCGGTATTAAATTAATGAATGTTTTACTTGTGGCAGGCGGTGACTCGAGTCACTGGCCTGCTTTTTCAAAATCGTATGATAAAATCATTGGCATTGATCGAGGAAATCTTTTTCTTTTGCGCCAAGGAATCGTTCCAGATTTAGCAGTTGGTGATTTTGATTCATTAGATACGCTTGAAAAAGAAGAAGTATTCAACCAAGTATCAGAAATTTTATCTGCTCCCGCTGAGAAAGATGATACAGATACTCAGCTTGCTTTAGTCACAGCATTTGAACGCTTTCCAGAAGCAAATATTACGATCATTGGTGCGACAGGTGGACGTCTAGATCACCTGCTGGCCAATCTTTGGTTAGGAGTAGAGCCCCGTTTTTCAGCATTTTTATCACAGATCAGACTGGAAGACCAAGGGAATAGTGTTCGCTACTTAGCTCCTGGTCAGCATGTAATCGAAAAAGAAATCGAGATGAATTATTTGGCTTTTTGTTGTTTGACACCAGTTGAAAAGCTAACATTAAAAAATGTCAAATATGAATTGTTTGAAACGGATTTTTTACAGCCGACAAGTTTAGCAAGCAATGAATTTTTAACAGGAGAAGCCGCTGTTTCTTTTTCTAACGGAATTGTTGCAGTCATCCAGAGTCGAGATGTTTAAAAGAGAGTGAGATAAAAGTCGTTTTACTTTTATCTCACTCTCTTATTTTTAGAGATCCTAAAATTCTTTAAAATCATGGCTCCGCGCTTTTTAATCTGTTCAATTAGTGGTAAAATTTATCGTATATTATAGCGTTCAGAGGTGCTTAAGTGAGAAAGTTTAATCCGAATAAAAACATTATTATTATCTTAATTGTTGTTATAATTGTCGTAGCAACAGTCTCCATCACTGCAGCAAATCGTGCAAAAGACAGTGATACAAATATTGTTCAATCTGCGATCAATGATTCGATTGGAGTCGTTGATAAAGTAATTACAGCACCAGGACGTTGGCTTAGTAATGGAGTAGAATCGATCTCCGATTTAGTTAATACCTATGATGAAAATCAAAAATTAAAAGCCGAAGTTGATCAATACGATGAAACCAAACAAAAAACAAAGAACCAGGAAAAAGAAATTGAGCAATTGAAAGCTCAACTTGAATTAAATCAAACGCTGACTAGCTATGACAAGGTGACCGCAAATGTAATTACGCGTTCGCCAGATACATGGCAAGATATGCTGATCGTCGATAAAGGCAGTAGCGATGGAATTGAAGGTAATATGGCTGTAATGTCTCAAAAGGGTTTAATTGGCCGAGTGATGGAAGTGAATGCTCACTCTTCTAAAGTTCAATTATTGACATCAGATACAAAAACAAGCAATCATTTTCCGATAAAGATTACTTCAGCTAGTGGGAATTCTTTCGGCGTCTTGAATAAATACGATACGAAAGCGCAACAATTGATTGCTTCAGAGATTACTGGCAGTCAAGACATCAAGGAAGGTGACGTTGTTCAAACTTCTGGATTAGGTGGGAATTCACCTGCTGATTTAGCGATCGGCACGGTGGTAAAAGTAAAACCAGACAGCTATGGATTAAATCGGGAGGTTTATATCAAGCCTTACGCACAAATGTATGATATTTCAGTTGTGACGATTATCCAAAGAATGGCAGGGTCTACAGAATGATCAGACGAACTACTTTAAAACGTATCGCACCTGTCCTTCTGATGCTCTTATTGCTGCTAGATGCCCATGCAACAAAGTTTATGATGGCTGTTACTAATAATGCCTATGTCGCCAATGCACACCTCGCTTTATTAGTTTTATTGATTATTACTCGGGTCATCAATGAGCGTTTTATGCTGGTTACTGCTTTAGTGCTAGGAGTTTTATATGATTTGTATTATATAGGAGTCATCGGTATTTACGCGGTAATTTTTCCCGTACTTGTTTTATTGTTTTATCTTTTCCAAAAAGTAATTCAGCAAAATGTGTTAACGATGTTTTTTACATTAGTAATCAGTGTGACGATTTTTGAATTTGCTAGTTTATTATTGCAGTCTGTCTTCGGATTAACCGGTATCAGTAGCGACTTTTTTGTGCCCCGTTACTTAGGTCCGACACTACTGTTTAATATCATAATGTTTGTAATTTTAATCTTCCCGCTAGAAAAAATTTTAATCGGACCAGCTGAATAAACTGCTGTCTATTATGAGAAAAAGAACTAAATTTGTAGTTTGATAAAAACAGAAGAAAATTTCTTCTGTTTTTTTATTTGCTCATTTGTAACTAGAAAATAGCAAAATGAAATGTTTTTGTAACAATGCTATTATCTGGATGACATACAGCTGTGGTAAACTCATCAATGTGTTAGAAAAAAGTCTAATAAAATTCAAAAATAAAACTAAGAGTAGTCGGAGGACATAAGAGTGAAAAAAAGTTTGTTATCAGCATTAATGGTATGTTCAGTAACATTAAGCGCATTAGCAGCTCCAGCCGCAGCTTCTGCCGATGAATTTGATAGTAAGATCGCTGACCAAGATGCGAAAATTTCAAGTTTGCAAAATCAACAAACAGATGCACAGTCTCAAATCAGTGCATTAGAAAATGAAGTTGCTGCAATTAATGATCAAGCACAAAGTTTATTAAATAATCAAGCATCATTGAGACAAAAATCTCAAGATTTAGAAAACCAAATTAATGCATTGCAAAAACGTATCGAAAAACGTTCAGAAGCGATCAAAGAACAAGCACGTAACGTCCAAGTCAAACAATCATCGACCAATGTTATTGACGTAGTGTTGAATGCTGAATCATTCAGCGATGCTGTTGGCCGTGTTCAAGCAATGTCTACAATTGTGAAAGCAAATAATGACTTAGTTGAACAACAAAAAGCGGACAAAGCAGAAGTTGAACAAAAACAAGCTGAAAATAAAAAGCAACAAGAAGCAATCGTTGCTAATCAAGCTGCATTAGAAAGCCAAAAAGGCGATTTAATCACTAAACAAGCAGATTTAAATGTTCAAACGACTACTTTAGCAGCAGAACAAGCAACTGCTGAAAACGAAAAAGCTGACTTGCAAGCAAAACAAGAAGCTGCAATCAAAGAACAAGAACGTGTACAAGAAGAAGCACGTCAAGCGGCTGAGGCCCAAGCCCAAGCTGCTGCTCAAAAAGCAGAAGCAGATCGTCAAGCCCAAGCTGAGGCAGATGCTAAAGCCCAAGAAGAAGCAGCTGCAAGCGCATCTTCAACAGAAGCTTCAACTGAATCAAGTACAACAACAGAAAGTTCTACGACAGTAGAAACTTCTACTTCTACAGAAGCAACAACAGAAAGTTCTGCGACAGTAGAATCTTCTTCAACAGAAGCACCAGCTACAAGCACGACAGATTCATCAACTACGACTGAATCTTCAACTGTAGCGACTGAAGATAGTTCTCAAGCGGCTGAAGCAACTCCGCCAGCAAGTAGCACTAATACTTCAACAAGTACTAATAATCAAGGTTCAACTTCAACAGGTAACAGTAGCCAAGGATCTACTTCATCATCAAGTAATCAAACAGCTACTACACCTTCAACATCAACTCCTTCAACTCCGACTCCAGCACCATCTGGAAATGGATCTGCAGTAGTTGCAGAAGCAATGAAATATATTGGTACTCCATATGTTTGGGGCGGAAAAACTCCTTCAGGATTTGACTGCTCAGGCTTTACAGCTTATGTATATCGTCAAGCAACTGGCCGTGAAATTGGTGGCTGGACAGTTCCTCAAGAATCAGCTGGAACACGTATCTCAGTTAGCGAAGCTCAAGCAGGTGATTTATACTTCTGGGGTTCTCCTGGCGGATCATATCACGTAGCGATTGCTATGGGTGGCGGACAATACATCCATGCACCTCAACCAGGTGAATCAGTTAAAGTTGGATCTACAGCTTACTATGCACCAAGCTTTGCAGTTCGTATGTAATCAATCTAAATAGTATGATATGACCGGTGCGAATAACGTACCGGTTTTTTTGTTGGCGAATTTTGTTAGAGAAGACTACTTTTGACTGAAATAATTATAGATAAGATATCTGGAGGATAGAAAATGCAAAAGCAAATAAAAAATGGCAATTTATATTTAGGAATCGCCGTAGTGATGATGATCGTATTATTTATCAGTTCATCAATGACCTATCAACAACAAAGTCAAGTTTCAACGATTCAGAAATATTTATCAGAAGAACCATTTAAAGCTACTTTAAGCCGAATTTCTTTTGATTATGCAGGGACAGAAATAAGTATTAAAGCTGCCGGTTATGTAAAATTTATCGAATTTTTTATTCGCAAAGCTGCTCATTTTATAACTTATTTTATTATGGGAGGCAGTTTATTTTTAGGCTTATTGCCAAAATTGAAACAAAGCTCATTACTTTTAACGCTCTTTTTTGCTTGGCTTGCAGCAACGGGATATGCAGCGACCGATGAATTTCATCAAATGTTGACTGGCGGACGTTCACCATTATTTCAAGATGTTATGCTTGATTCATGTGGGGCCTTGACAGCTTGTCTGCTTATTATTATCTATCGCTTGATCCGCAAGAAGAAATAGCGGTTTTTTCCTTGACGTAATGAATATTCAGATGGAAAATAAAGGAAGAGCATAGTATTTTAAGGAGTGTATAAGGATGTCTGGACATAGTAAATGGAACAATATCCAAGGAAGAAAAAATGCGCAAGATGCAAAAAGAGGAAAAATTTTCCAAAAGATCTCTCGTGAAATTTATATGGCAGCAAAGGCTGGTGGGCCGGATACGAGTACTAATCCTGCTTTGCGCTTAGTGATAGATAAAGCAAAATCAGCTAATATGCCGAATGATAATGTCGATAGAGCAATCAAAAAGGCAACCTCAGCAGGTGAAGGTGAGCATTATGATGAAATTACTTATGAAGGTTATGGACCTGGTGGAGTAGCTATTTTAGTCCATGCATTAACAGATAACCGCAACCGCACAGCAACCAATGTACGCGTAGCATTTACGCGCAATGGAGGCAGTCTGGGTGAAACAGGGTCAGTTAACTATATGTTTGATCGAAAAGGATATATCGCTATCGAGCGTGAAGGATTAACAGTTGATGAAGATACGATGTTTGAAGACGTATTAGAAGCCGGGGCAGAAGATATGGAAATTTCTTCAGAAGTATTTGAAATCTATACTGCCGCAGAAGATTTTACTAGTGTTCGTGATCAATTAGAAGCAGATGGCTTTACGTTGGCTCAAGCAGAGTTAACGATGATTCCTCAAACGACGGTTGTGTTAGCTGAAGAGCAGCGAGAAAAATTAAATCAACTGGTTGAGAAACTGGAAGATGATGATGACGTTTCAGAAGTATTTACTTCAGTTGAATAAATAAAAAAACCAGCGATCATTCGCTGGTTTTTATTTGGTTAAAAGACGACTACCGGAGTACCGACTTCAACCATATCATAAAGTTTTGCCATGACATCTGGTGGGGTGTTGACACAACCGTGAGATCCACGTGTTTTCCAAAGGTCACCACCATAAGCTGGTTGCCAGTCGGAATCGTGCAGACCTACGCCGCCCCAATCGATTGGCATCCAATATTTCACTGGACTTGCATAATCAGAACCGTCGTCATTTTTTCCTCTCAGTGTTTCATTTGTCTTTTTCTCCCACACATAATCAACACCAGTTGGAGTAGGAGATTTTGGTTTACCACTTACGATGTCTGTTTCTAATGCAACATTACCGTCTTTGTAGTACCACATGTGTTGATTTTCTAAATCGACTTCAATGTATGTCTTATCGACTAAAGCTTTATCAGCTGTTGTAGCACCAGTCACGATCGGTGAGCGGGTAAAATCTTTGCCTTCTAATATTTGTTTAGTTAGTGCTTCAACTTCACTTGCAGTATTGATCGTCCAACTGTAAGTACCTGCCGGAACAGAAACTTTACCGCGTTTTGTACTATTGAATTCAGTAGGGTTGGTGCTTGTATTGTATTTGTCGCCTAAGCTTTTCACATAAGCAGTTACTTTTTCTTGATCAAGAGACATTGTTCCATTATCATCGATCAACCAATCATTGATATCTGAACTTGGGATGTCAAACGTATTGCCATTGATACTGTACGTTGCTTTGATTTTAGCAACGGCATTCATTTTATCAAGTGTTTTCTTCAAGCTAGCATCATCTTTAGTGATCGTTGGTTTTGCTAAGTAGTCATCAAATTCAATCGTTTGTTCACCGTTTTTGGCCGCTTCTTTAAAGGCAGCAACAGCAGCATCAACGTCGATCGTATTTCCTTGTTTTTCTGGGGTGATTTCAAACCCGCTATCGGTACGAGTGACTTTGGCATTTTCAGTTGCTGTTCTGGTTTTGTTTGTCTCGGTCAATTCTGCTTTAACAGCATCAATAACAGCATTTAATTTTGTTTCATCTAAAGTTGAACCATCTACGTCTTGTTTATCTGACGCAGAAACTAATTGCATTCCCCAGCTAAAAGGATTTTGCTCTTTTTGAACTTTAGTCAATGCAGAAGTATATGAATTTTTCCAACCTAAATCTTCACGATTGATCTCTTTCCAATCTTTTCCATCCACTTTGATAAGGAAAGGTGACTTGGATAATTCACGTGTGATTTTTCGATTGGCTTCACTGATGGTCAAATTATCGATTTTTACACCGTTGACTTCGGTATTTGGAAGAAACCTTTTAGTATAATATGTACTACGAACACCATATCCGCCTGCCAGAACTACTAATAAACCTAAGACAACAATAATACCGATTTTTTTCCGGCTGTGAGAATTTCTGTTTTCTTGTCTTGTCATCGAAATAACTCCTCGTTGTTTCTTTATGTATTTGGTTTTTTATTAACGTATGGAGAAAATTAGAGACAAATGGCTCCATATTTTAATACTACACCGATTATAAATATACCACAGATAGGAAGAAATACGAGTGATTGGTCTTGAAACGTAATCAAATATTAAAAAAACCACAAAGAATAAAATATTCTTTGTGGCTAGAAAAGTTTTGATTATTTACCTTCAGCTTCAAGATCAGCAAAAGCTTTAGTCATTACTTCTTTAAGTTCTTTAGCAGAAGCATCCATACGATCTTTTTCAGAGTCAGTTAATGGGATTTCAATGATGTTTTGGATCCCTTTAGCATTGATGACTGCTGGAGCACCGATATAGATGTCTTGTTGGCCATATTGACCTTCTAAGTATACAGATAATGGGAATACTGCACTTTCATCGTTTAAGATCGCACGAGTGATACGAGCTAGAGCAACTGCGATACCGTAGAAAGTAGCGCCTTTTTTCTCGATAATTTCGTATGCAGCATCACGAACGCCGAAGAATAGGTTAACTAATGCTTCTTCATCAACTTCTGGATTATCTTTAACCCATTCGTAAATTTGTAAGCCAGCAACGTTAGCGTGTGACCAAACTGGGAATTCTGAATCTCCGTGTTCACCTAAGATATAAGCATGGACGTTACGAGCATCAACGTCAACTAATTCTGCAATTGCTTGACGGAAACGAGCTGTATCTAATGAAGTACCTGAACCGATAACGCGTTCTTTAGGGAAACCTGAGAATTTCCAAGTAGAGTAAGTTAAGATATCTACTGGGTTAGCGGCAACTAAGAAGATTCCGTCGAAACCAGAAGCAACAACTTGTTCTACGATACTTTTGTTAATGCGTAAGTTTTTACCAACTAAATCTAAACGAGTTTCACCTGGTTTTTGTGGAGCGCCAGCTGTGATGACAACTAAGTCAGCATCGTGACAGTCTTCGTATGAAGCTGAATAGATTTTTTTAGGTGAAGTGAAGGCTAATGCGTGAGATAAGTCGATCGCATCTCCTTGTGTGCGGTTGCTATCGATATCAATAATGCCGATTTCTTGAGCGATATTTTGATTGACTAATGCAAAGGCATAACTTGAGCCTACTGCGCCGTCTCCAACTAAGATTACTTTTTGATGGGTTTTACTAGCTGCTGATGCAGTCATGTGTACCAATCCCTTCTTCTATTTGTTTTTCCATTGGAATCATAACATTAGTTAATGAAATTTGTCACGTGTTTTACTCATTAATAATACAGTTTTTTTACCTGTTTCTTTAGTAAGCGTTTTATGTGTTGATGTTCTAAGGACTGCTATGCTTAAGTTTTTATAAAAATAACACATTTTTTATACTGGCACAGAGCACTGAAAACGGTCACTACAGCAAAGTTTGTGTTATACTATGTAAAGAAATTTTAGAACTGGGTAGTCAGACGACTATCCAGCATTTTGTCATGCCGATGGAAAATGACGATTTCTTTACATAAAAGATAGACTATTAAGAAAAAATGAGGCGGAAAAATACATGAAGATGATTGTTGGACTGGGAAATCCAGGTAAAAAATATGAAAATACAAAACACAATATAGGCTTTATGGTCGTGGATCGTTTAGCAGCTGAACAAGGAGTAACTTTTAAGAAAAATCCCTTTGAAGCGGAAGTTGCAGATTATTTTGTGAATGGCGAAAAAATTTTATTAGTTAAACCAACGACTTTTATGAATGAATCAGGACGTGCGGTCGGTCCTTTGATGACTTATTTTGGGGTTGAGCTAACTGAATTAGTCGTGGTAGCCGATGATTTAGATATGGGGATGGGTAAATTACGTTTACGTCAAAAAGGCAGTGCGGGCGGCCATAATGGATTAAAAAGTATTATTTCACATATTGGAACACAAGAATTCAATCGGATAAAAATCGGTATCGGTCGACCAAACGGTAAAACAGTCGTTAACCATGTGCTGAGCACATTTAATCAAGAGGAAGCAGTCGTTATTGCAGATAGTGTTGCGCGAGCAGCAGAAGCAGTCGATGATTTCGTTGCAGAAAATGATTTTTTAAATACAATGAATCGCTTTAATTAAAAATGTATAACAAATTAGATGAGGAGTACTCGAATGAATTTGATTGATTTTATTAATCAGTTGCCGCTAGTAAAAGAGTGGCAAGAATATTTAACGAAAAAAGCTAAACGCCAGTTAGTGATCGGGCTCTCTGGTTCAGCGAAAGCATTAGTAATGGCTGCGACTCATCAAAAGAGTCAAAAGCAGACGGTGATCGTTGTCCCGAATCTTTATTATAGTAATCAATTAGCAGAAGAATTACGCCAAATCGAAGAAGATGTTCATCTTTTTCCAGTTGATGAGGTCTTATCTGCTGAGATGGCTTTTGCTTCACCGGAAGCTCGGACAGAACGAGTAGCGACTTTACAAGCCTTATCACAAGGCGAAAAGGGTATTTATGTCGTACCTGCTGCAGCGTTGAGAAGATACCTTCCAACACCTGAAGTTTGGCAAGCTAATCAATTACACTGGAAAATCGGGAGTGAAATTGATTTAGAAAACTTAGCTCAACGCTTGGTTTTAATGGGTTACGAGCGTCAATCGATGGTTGGCAAACCGGGAGAATTCAGTATGCGTGGCAGTATCATCGATATTTATCCCTTAACGACTGAGTACCCTGTGCGAGTGGAATTATTTGATGTGGAGATCGATTCTTTGCGCTATTTTGAACCGGAGACTCAGCGTTCAGTTGAAAACTTAACCGAGGTTTGGGTCACACCGACAACTGATCTTGTTTTTGCTGCCGAAGAATTGACGCAAGGAGTCGCTAAAGTCAATCAATTGTTGCAAAATCGCTTAGCGGTTACCCAAGATAAAGAAAGCTATAACTTTTTAATTGATTATTTTGGTCAATTGATTGCTGCTTGGGAAGAAGGCATCCCGACTGAAGATGCTAAGTATTATACGGATCTACTTTACAATAAAAAAACTTCTTTACTGGATCATGTAGCTGAAGATGCCTTGCTTTTTGTAGATGATTATCCCCGTCTGATGGAAACATACCGGGAAATGGAACGTGAAGAAGCTGAATGGCACACGCAAAAATTAGAGGAATTGCGTGTTTTTTCAGAGCAGTCTTTTGGAATGAATATTCCTGATCTAATCAAGAAAGCGCCATTTGCTACAACTTTCTTTTCGCTATTTCAAAAAGGCATGGGCAATTTGCGCTTTGAAGCAATCCATAATTTTCAATACCGTTCAATGCAACAATTTTTTGGTCAAATGCCCTTATTGAAGACCGAAGTCGATCGATGGGAAAAACAAGAGCAAACTGTTTTATTTGTCGTTTCAGATCAGGAACGCCAAGAAAAACTGATGCAAGAATTTCGAGATGTGGCGATTCAAGCTGTACAGACAACACCAGACAAATTGCTCATCGGCACCACACAGGTTGTTATTGGCCATTTAACTAGCGGTTTTGAGTTGCCGCAAGATAAATTGGTTGTCGTTACTGAACGAGAAATTTTTCAGAAGGTCACTAAGAAAAGAGCCCGTCGTCAAACGATTTCGAATGCGGAACGTTTGAAAAGCTACAATGAATTAAAACCGGGCGATTACGTCGTCCATGCCAATCATGGGATCGGTAGATATGTCGGGATGGAAACAATCGAAATCGACGGAGTACACCAAGATTACATGTCGATCATCTACCAAAAAGATGACAAATTATTTATTCCGGTCACACAATTAAATTTGATTCAAAAATATGTCTCTTCAGAGGCTAAACCACCGAAAATCAATAAACTAGGTGGCAGTGAGTGGACAAAAACTAAAAGTAAAGTATCGAAAAGAATCGAAGACATTGCCGATGATTTGATTGAGCTTTATGCGAAGCGTGAAGCAGAACGCGGCTATGCATTTGGTCCTGATGATGAGTATCAAAAGGAATTTGAGAATGCTTTCCCCTATAGCGAGACCGATGACCAATTGCGAAGTACAGCCGAAATCAAACATGATATGGAAAAAGACCGTCCGATGGATCGTTTATTAGTCGGAGATGTCGGTTTTGGTAAAACGGAAGTAGCTTTGCGCGCAGCTTTTAAGGCGATTAAAGAAAATAAACAAGTAGCTTTTTTAGTTCCAACAACGATTTTAGCGCAACAACATTATGAAACAATGACGGAACGTTTTGAGAATTTCCCCGTCAATGTTGATGTATTGAGTCGTTTTCGAACAAAGAAACAACAAAATGAAACGATTGAAAAAATTCGTACTGGTCAAGTAGATATTGTTGTAGGAACTCATCGTTTACTATCAAAAGATTTACAATTCGCTGATTTGGGATTGTTGGTTATCGATGAGGAACAACGATTTGGCGTAAAGCATAAAGAGCGGTTGAAACAATTACGCTCTCAAGTCGATGTCTTGACGCTGACGGCGACACCGATACCTCGAACATTGCACATGTCGATGCTAGGTGTACGTGATCTTTCCGTAATCGAAACGCCGCCAGAAAATCGTTACCCGATCCAAACATATGTGATGGAAACAAATCCAGGTGCGATTCGTGAAGCAATCGAACGTGAAATGGCTCGCGGAGGACAAGCGTTTTATTTATATAATCGAGTTGAAACGATTGAGCGGAAAGTGGAAGAGCTTCAATTGTTAGTCCCGGACGCAAAGGTTGGTTTTGCGCATGGTCAAATGACCGAAGTCCAATTAGAAAATACGCTGATGGATTTCATTGAAGGACAATACGATATTTTAGTAACAACGACGATCATTGAAACCGGGGTCGATATTCCAAACGTTAATACATTGTTCGTGGAAAATGCCGATTACATGGGTTTGTCGACATTGTATCAATTACGTGGACGGGTAGGACGAAGTAATCGAATCGCCTATGCTTATTTCATGTATGAACCGCAAAAAATCTTGAATGAAGTTAGTGAAAAAAGACTGCAAGCAATCAAAGATTTCACTGAACTAGGTTCTGGGTTTAAAATCGCGATGCGTGACTTATCGATTCGCGGTGCCGGAAATTTATTAGGAGCACAGCAACATGGATTTATTGACGCTGTTGGGTTCGATATGTATTCACAAATGCTTTCTGAAGCAGTTGATCGCAAGCAAGGGAAGAATAATCAAATTGAACGGACTTCAGTTGAGATCAATTTGGGAATTGATGCCTATATTCCAGGAACGTACATTGAAGATGAACGACAAAAAATTGAAATCTATAAACGAATTCGCGAGTTGGAAAGCACCGAAATGCTGGATGAAGTGGAAGCAGACTTAGTCGATCGTTTTGGTGACTACCCGGATGAAGTCGCTAACTTGTTGAACATCGGCCAGATTAAAATGGATGGTGATCGTGCATTAGTCGAAAGTATCCATAAACGTCAGCAACAAATTATTTTGACGTTGAGTAAAGTCGGTACTAAAGCGTATAAAGTGGAACAATTATTTGAAGCGTTGAGCGCAACGAAAATGAAAGCAACGCTTGGTGTGGAAAAAGAAAAAATGGTTATTAAACTTACAGTCGGTAAAACGATGGATGAAGCAGTATGGCTACGCGAAATCAGTCTTTTCGTTCGGGCATTGCGAGAGCAAAAATACAAAGAATAGGTGGTGGAGGCACTGGCGAATAAAGAAATGAAAGTCATGATGCAAGGTGCCTTCATCCTGACAGCAGCTTCATTTGTGGCGAAATTATTAAGCGCAGTCTATCGGGTTCCCTATCAAAACTTTGCTGGGGACGAAGGATTTTATGTCTATCAGCAAGTCTATCCGATTTATGGAATCGCGATGACTTTGGCCTTATCAGGTTTGCCGCAATTTATTTCGAAATATGTGGCAGAACAAAAAGAAATTAAAGAACAAGGACAAGCATTAGAGCGATTATTTCCTTTGATCAGCGGTTTTGGTTTGATTTTGTGGGGATTGTGTTTTTTCACCGCACAGCCGCTGGCGGATTGGATGGGAGACGGGAGATTAGCACCGTTGATTCGAGTTGTTTCTTTCACCTTTGTGATCATGCCTTTTTTATCGATCACACGCGGAGAATTTCAAGGAAAATTATTGATGGTCCCAACCGCCGTTTCGCAAGTTGTCGAACAGCTGATTCGAGTCGATGTTATCATCGTGGCAGCTTGGTCATTTAAACAATTTGGCTGGAATGTTTATCACACTGGGACTGTGGCAATGTCTGGAGCAGTGGTCGGCGGAGTAGCAGCAGTGATCGTTTTGTGGTATTACCGCCACCAAATTTTAGGCACAAGTCTATTACGGCGCAAGCTTAGGTTAGGAGATGAAGCATGGGCTTTAGGCAAGCGATTAGTACTTGAAGGCGGGCTGATGACCATCTATAGCGGCTTGCTGATTTTATTTCAATTAATCGATTCGTTTACAGTAAAAAAAGCATTAGTTGATTATGGCTTAAGTGAACACGGTGCAAAATTAGCCAAAGGGGTTTATGACCGAGGCCAACCATTGGTTCAACTTGGTTTAGTTGTGGCTCTAGCTTTAAGTTCCAGTTTTCTCCCTTTGATGACTCGCTATTTAGTCAATCGTGACCGCAAAATGTTTATTAAGACAAGTCGAATTTTTTTACGTTTGACTTCGGCTATTGCTGCAGCGGCTTCATTAGGTTTGGCCTTGCTTTTACCGTACGTCAATTATGCGCTGTTCAAAGATTATAAGGGAAACCTCACGTTATTGTTGTTTGTGTTTGCGATTTTTTTGATGGCGATGGTTCAAGCGTATCAGAGCATCGCTCAAAGTCAGAATCAGTATCGCAGTTCACTACAAGCAGCTGGAGCAGGTTTAGTTTTAAAGATCGTCACTACAGGCGGCTTGACCAAACAATTTGGAACCGTCGGAGCCAGTCTTTCTACTTTGATAGGTTTGGCGATAGCACTATTCATTTTGCATCTGACTAGTGAACGTGAGACAAGAAATTACGGAAATGAGTGTCGCTTCAATCAGAAATTACTTCTGTGTTTAATTGGTATGGTTGTCGTCCTTTTATGTTACTATGGCGGTATTAGTTTGATATTTGGGGTCGTCCACAAGAGGAGTATCGCTTTGATTGCTGCCATCTTAGGGGGGGCGATTGGCGGCAGTACTTTTATAATATTAGCGATTCAAATACGATTATTAACAATTCGCGAATGGCTGATGTTGCCGTTCGGGATTAAACTATTAAGAATAAATTGGAAAAGAGGATAATTTATGCGTTTAGATAAATTCTTAAAAATTTCACGGATCATCAAACGGCGGAGTGTTGCTAAAGAAGTGGCAGATAAAGGCCGTATCCAAGTGAATGGAAAACTAGCGAAATCATCGACGGATGTTAAAATCGGTGATCAATTGCGAATCCAATTCGGAAATAAAATTTTAGAGGTTGGAATCGATGAGCTGCATGAATCAACAAAAAAAGAAGATGCAGCGAAAATGTACCACATTATTAATGAGACTCGTGTGGAAAATAACGGAAATTAAAGATAATTCAAATAGACAATTATACCGTGAATTGGTATAATAGTAAAGAATTTCATGGTAAGGAGCGAGCGGGAATGAATGAAAACGAGACGCCGAAAATTGCAGCGTTAGATACTCCGTATGCAAAAGAGCAGTATCGTAAATTTCAAAAACAGCATCGTCAATTGATTTTTAAACGTCGACGGTTAGCAGCCCTTTTTGCTGTCGCAGCATTTGTTGCCATTGTCATGGGAGTTCAAATTTTTAATGAGCAACGTCATTTGAGCGAGTTGAACGACATCAAAGTAAAAACAGTCGCTGAATCTGCCAAGGTAGATGATCAAGTCGTAGGTTTAAAAAAGGACGTTAAAATGCTAAAAGATGATAACTATGTAGCAAAATTAGCTCGTAGTCGATTCTACTATTCAAAAGACGGCGAATTAGTATTTGTATTGCCGGATGAAACAAAAACGCCAAGCAAAGACACTCAGTCAGCTGACGAAGTAATAAAGTCCGAAACTGCGAATTAAAATATTCAGCAGTTTTAAGATAAAAAATGGAAAAAACTAGGAGGAACATTTTTTTTATGTCAATCGAAGTAGGAGCTAAGCTGCAAGGAAAAGTATCAGGAATTACAAATTTTGGTGCCTTTATCGACTTGGGAGAGGGCAAAACGGGCTTAGTCCATATCAGTGAAATATCTAATGGTTTCGTGAAGGATATTCATGATGTGTTGACTGTCGGTGATGAAGTAACAGTAAAAGTCACTTCTGTAGGAGACGATGGAAAAGTAGGTCTTTCGATTCGTAAAGCACAAGACCAACCTCAACCAGAAAAGAAACCTTTTAAACGGGAATTTCGCGATAACAATCGTCCAAAACCTGCGCCTAAAGGAAAGCCCCAAAATAATAGCGGCAAACAAGACTTCGATTCATTGATGAGTTCCTTTTTGAAGGATAGCGATGATCGTTTGTCATCGATCAAACGCAATACTGAAGGTAAACGCGGAGGCCGTGGCGGTCGTCGTAATTAGAAAAAAAGCTGGAATCCTAAAAGATTTCAGCTTTTTTTAGCTAGAAATTTAAGAACAAAACGTAAGGAGTCGAAAATGGAACAGGCTTTTTTATATCAGAATCCAGAATTGAGAACGAGCCAAAAAATATTGTTAGCTGTTTCGACCGGAGTGGATTCAATGGTTTTGTTACACTTGTTAGAAAAAATGGGAAGCTCGATCGGCGTTGCGCACATCGATCATCAATTGCGAGAAGAATCAAAGGCGGAAGCAGCTTTTTTAGAACAATATTGTAAAGAACATAACATTCCTTTTTATCTAAAAGTATGGCAAACACCAACCAAAAAAAATATGGAAGCAAAGGCTCGCAAACTGCGGTATGAATTTTTTTCAACGATTATGGAAAGAGAAGGATATAACCTTTTATTGACAGCCCATCATGGAAACGACCAAGTAGAAACTCTTCTGATGCGTTTGGTACGTGGTGGTTCTCTTGCAGGACATGCGGGGATTTCCAGAGTGCAACCTTTCGCTACGGGCAAACTGATTCGTCCATTATTAACCTTTTCGAAGGAACAAATCTATGCTTATGCAAATGAGCAACACCTAACATATTTTGAAGATGCAACTAATCATTCCACTGATTATTTTCGAAATCGAATCCGTTTGAATGTCGTCCCGGAACTAAAAAAAGAAAATCCGCAACTACTAGAACATGCCAATCAGTTCCACCAACAACTAACTTGGGCAGATCAATTGATCCAAAAGAGTCTAAAAGAAAATTTAAACAACGTTGAAACTGATGGGGCTTGCTGGTCATTTACTCAATCAGTGTTGCCTGTTGAGACTGGGGAACGTTATTATTTTTTAACTACTTTGTTCCAACAAATTACAGAAGCCCAAGAGCTAGTAGTCTCACAACGACAACTATTTTCCTTATTAGAACAATTAGAAAAAGCAAGCAGTCAATGGCGATTTGATCTAGGAGACGCTTGGCAATTTGTCCGCCGATATGATACCTATTTTATTGAGAAAAAAGTAGAAATCACTGACCAAGAAAAGTATTCCCTTAATGAAAATGAACATTGTCAATTATCAGATGGGTCAATAATCAGCGTAAGAAAAAATAGCCAATATAAACCTAGTGAGGAGTTTCGAATCCCTTTACCGGTCACGGTGAAATTTCCGTTAATGATTCGTCATCGCAAGGCTGGTGATCGTATTCGTTTGACCCAAGGTTTAACCAAACGTGTAAACCGTTATTTTATTGATAAAAAGATCCCGACGGCAGAACGAGATGCCGCTTGGATTGTTGAAGATGCCTCGGGCGAGATCTTGGCAATCTTATCATTTGTTAATTCCTATTTGAGTATTACTACTGAAACTGATAGAATACACTACATACTTGACTATACGCTTAACAAAGCGAACTGAAAGGAGTTTCTATATGCTAGAAAAAGATATTGAAAAAATCTTGATCACTAGAGAAGATATTCAAAGCCGTTGTGTCGAATTAGGTGCACAGCTAACTACAGATTATATGGATAAAAATCCCTTGGTGGTTGGTATTTTAAAAGGAGCAGTTCCTTTTATGGCGGATATTATTCGCGAAATCGATACTCATTTAGAGTTGGATTTCATGGATGTATCGAGCTACGGGAACCAAACGGTCTCTTCTGGTGAAGTAAAAATCATCAAAGACTTAGATACAAATGTTGAAGGACGCGACTTATTGATTGTCGAGGATATCATTGATAGCGGTCGAACATTGGGCTACTTAGTTGATTTGTTCAAATATCGTAAAGCAAAATCAGTGAAAATCGTCACATTATTAGATAAACCAGAAGGTCGTGTGGTCGATATCCAAGCAGATTATATCGGATTTGATGTACCAAATGAATTCGTAGTCGGTTATGGATTGGATTACGCGGAAGCGTATCGTAACTTGCCTTACGTAGGCGTATTAAAGCCAAAAATTTATCAATCAAATTAGTGACCGAAAAAAACTCAGTGTGATATACTTAAAAGGTCAGAATTGATAAAACTTTTAACAAGCTAATCAGCTAACAAGCGTGAGGAGGACGTAGATGAATAAAAACAATAAGGGAGTAAAAAATGCTCTCTATTATATTCTCGTCATCTTAGCGATGGTCATGGTTGTGTATTTCCTATTTGGAGACAACAAATCAGCATCGCCAGATATCGAGTATTCGACTTTTACTGAACAAATGCAAGAAGGCAAGATCAAAAATGTGAAGATCCAGCCAGCCGGTGGTGTTTATAAAATCACTGGTGAGTATAAAGAAAAACAAGAAGTTGCTAACTCTGGCGGCTTAAGTATCATTGGTTCAACTGATACAAAAACGACACATTTTTCAACGATCGTTTTACCAAACGATACAACGTTAAGCCAAGTTACTGACTTAGCAAAAGAAAATAGTGTTAAAACAACGATTGATGAAGAATCAAGCAGCGGTATGTGGGTTACATTATTAATGAGCTTCTTACCGATCTTGATTATGATTTTCTTCTTCTATATGATCCTTGGTCAACAAGGCGGCGGCGGTGGCGGTAACGGCCGTGTAATGAACTTTGGTAAATCAAAAGCCAAAGAAGCTGACAAAAAAGCCAACCGTGTTCGCTTCTCTGATGTAGCGGGTGCAGAAGAAGAAAAACAAGAATTAGTTGAAGTAGTAGAATTCTTAAAAGATCCACGTCGTTTTGTTGAGCTAGGCGCTCGTATCCCAGCTGGTGTTTTATTAGAGGGACCTCCCGGAACTGGTAAAACCTTATTAGCAAAAGCTGTTGCTGGTGAAGCTGGCGTGCCATTCTACTCAATCTCAGGTTCAGACTTCGTAGAAATGTTCGTTGGTGTCGGAGCGTCTCGTGTTCGTGACCTATTCGAAACAGCGAAGAAAAATGCACCAGCTATCATCTTCATCGATGAAATCGATGCAGTTGGTCGTCAACGTGGTGCTGGTATGGGCGGCGGTCATGATGAACGTGAACAAACCCTAAACCAATTACTAGTAGAGATGGATGGTTTTGATGGTAACGAAGGTGTCATCGTCGTTGCTGCAACTAACCGTTCAGATGTATTAGATCCAGCGTTATTACGTCCCGGACGTTTTGACCGTCAAATCTTAGTCGGTCGTCCAGACGTTAAAGGCCGTGAAGCAATCTTACGTGTACATGCTCGTAACAAGCCTTTAGCAGATGATGTTGATTTGAAAGTCGTTGCGCAACAAACACCAGGTTTTGCTGGTGCCGATTTAGAAAATGTCTTGAATGAAGCTGCTTTAGTAGCCGCTCGTCGTAACAAGAAAAAAATCGATGCTTCTGACGTTGATGAAGCAGAAGATCGTGTGATTGCCGGACCTGCTAAGAAAGACCGTGTTATCAGTAAAACTGAACGTGAAACTGTGGCTTACCATGAAGCTGGTCACACGATCATCGGAATGGTCTTGAACCGTGCACGTGTTGTTCATAAAGTAACGATTATCCCTCGTGGACGTGCTGGCGGATACATGATCGCTTTACCAAAAGAAGATCAAATGTTGATGTCTAGAGATGATATGTTCGAACAAATCGTTGGATTACTTGGTGGGCGTACGGCGGAAGAAATCGTCTTTAACGTTCAAACAACCGGTGCTTCAAATGACTTTGAACAAGCAACTGCTTTAGCCCGCAGCATGGTGACTGAATATGGTATGAGTGATAAACTTGGACCAGTTCAATATGAAGGCAATCATCAAGTCTTTGTAGGCCGTGACTATGGACAAACAAAAGCTTACTCTGAACAAGTGGCCTTTGAGATCGATCAAGAAGTTCGTAAGATCTTGATGGAAGCTCATCAAAAAGCCCATGAAATCATTGAAACACATCGCGAACAACATAAATTGATCGCTGAAAAACTTCTAGAGTTTGAAACGCTAGATGCTAAAGCAATAAAATCATTGTTTGAAACTGGTGAAATGCCTGGTGGTGCCAATAGCGCTTATCCAAGTGAAAAAGCTCAAGCTCAAACTTTTGAAGAAGCAAAACGTGCTTTGGAAGAAAAAGATGCTGAGAAACAAGCAGAAGATAAGGCTACTGAACACAAATCATCAGAAGATAAAATTGAACCAGACGATACAACAGACAGATAAAATAAAAAGCGGCTATCTTCGGATAAGCCGCTTTTTATTTTATGCTAGCTATTAGTTGGTTGTTTCAAATAAGGCGAGTAAAATAGGGTCAAAGGGGCTGTGTGAAATGAAACGGAGTGAAAAAGCACATTTAATGATGGATCAAATCAGTCAAGCTTATGGTGATGAAAAGGTAAAATGTATTCCAGAGATACAAGAGCTTCTATTAAGTAATGCCAAGATATTAGAACAATCTGAAGACTGTGGTTTAGTAGCAACTAGAATTTGTAAAGGACTATCACTCTACGCACTATCCCATACCCATGACTTTCCCAAAGCATTAGCTGAATTGCATACTCAGTTAAAGAGTGAAGCCGTAAAGTATGATGCAACAGCAATGACCGCATTACTATTACCGATCTGGTTTTAACTAGCAGGCGCATATCGCCTGTTTTTTATTTGGAATTCGAAACGTAAACTTTCCCCAAACACATACAGAGAAGTTGAAAAAAAATGAAACACCTAGTATGATGCAATCACGAGTAAAAAAGTTTGAATGAATGAGGAGCAAATAAATGAGTGATTATTTAGTTAAAGCATTAGCCTATGAAGGCTTTGTACGTGCATATGCAGTCGATGCAACAGAAACAATTTCAGAAGCCCAACGCCGACATGATACATGGAATACAGCGTCAGCCGCTTTAGGTCGTACGATGATTGGTGCCGTGATGTTAGGTGCAACCTTAAAAGGGGAAGACAAAATGACCGTTAAAGTTGAGGGGGATGGACCTGCCGGAGCCATTGTCGTTGATAGTAATGGTAAAGGCGATGTCAAAGGATACATTAAAAATCCTCACATCAGTTTACCGTTGAATGAGGTTGGAAAAATCGATGTCCGCGGCGCAGTTGGTACTTCTGGGATGTTCACTGTCATCAAAGATTTAGGTTTAAAAGAGCCTTTCTCTGGTCAAACACCGATTGTCTCAGGAGAACTGGGGGAAGATTTTACATATTACTTAGCTGTCTCAGAGCAAATTCCTTCAGCAGTTGGGGTTTCAGTCTTGGTAGATACCGATGATACGATCAAAACAGCAGGTGGTTTTATGATTCAGATCATGCCAGGGGCAAGCGATGAGATCATTGACCAAATCGAATTACGATTGAAAGAAACAGCGCGTATTTCTACTTTATTAGATGAGGGTCAAACGCCGGAAGAAATTTTGAAAAATTTATTGGCTACCGATGATGTGGAGTTTTTAGAAACGCTGCCGGTACAATTTAAGTGTGATTGTTCAAAAGAAAAATTTGCCTCAGCGATCATCACTTTAGGTGCGGAACAAATCCAAGAACTAATCGATCAAGATCATGGTGCCGAAGCAGTCTGTGCTTTTTGTAATAACAAATACCAATATAGCGAAGCGGATCTAGCTGAATTGAAACAAGAAATTTTGGGGGAATAATAGTGAAACCTTTAAACGGCACTTGGAAAATCGGCAACGTCGAAATACCTAATCGAGTCGTCGTTGCACCAATGGCGGGGATTTCGAACGCTGCCTTTCGTGTAACGGTCAAAGAATTTGGTGCAGGACTCGTTGTTTGCGAAATGATCAGCGACCAAGGAATTCATTTTAGAAACAAAAAGACCTTGGAGATGCTGTATATTGATGAAAGTGAACATCCGTTGAGCGTTCAAATTTTTGGTGGGAACAAAGACTCGCTAGTTGAAGCCGCTCAGTTTGTTCAAGAGAATACCAAAGCGGCGATCATCGATATCAATATGGGGTGTCCGGTCAATAAAGTTATTAAGGCTGAAGCTGGTGCGAAATGGTTGTTAGATCCCGATAAAGTTTATGAAATGGTGCAGGCTGTTTCCTCAGCAGTGGATATCCCGGTCACAGTTAAAATGCGGACAGGATGGGACGAACAACATGTTTTTGCAGTTGAGAATGCTTTAGCAGCCGAAAGTGCTGGAGCCTCTGCTATCGGAATGCATGGCCGTACGCGTGTACAGATGTATGAAGGTCAAGCTAATTGGGCTGTTTTAAAACAAGTAGCAAATAAGCTGACTATTCCGTTTATGGGGAATGGCGATGTACGGACCCCGGAAGATGCAAAACGAATGATCGAAGAAGTGGGCGCTGATGCGGTCATGATCGGCCGAGCCGCACTTGGAAATCCGTGGATGATCCATCAGACACAACATTACTTGGAAACAGGTGAATTGATCCCTGAACCAAGTGCCCGAGAAAAAATCGCAACTGCTAAGCTGCATTTTGAACGTTTGATTGATTTAAAAGGTGAAATGGTCGCTTGTCGTGAATTTCGGCAACATGCAAGTTACTATTTGAAAGGAATTCCTCGTTCTGCCAAAACAAAGGTAGCAATCAATCAAACAGAAGAAAAACAAGTAGTCCTAGATTTACTTGACCAATTGGTTGAAAAGACGGAAGCACGAGAAAAAATTAGTTGATCTTCAAGCCGAATGAGGAATTCGGCTTGATTTTTTGTGGATTCATTGGCATTATAAGTAAGAGTAATTACATACTGAGGAGGAACATTCGTGACTGAAGAACAAACAAATTTGACAGAAATGAACGATCAAATGCGTGTTCGCCGCGAAAAAATGGAAAATCTTCGTACAGAAGGTATCGATCCATTCGGCGCTCGTTTTGAACGAACTGCAAATTCAAAAGAATTGCATGAAACATATGATGCAGATACAAAAGAAGAACTTCATGAAAAACAATTAACAGCCAGTGTTGCTGGACGAGTAATGACTAAACGTGGAAAAGGTAAAGTAGGATTTGCCCACTTGCAAGACCGTGAAGGCCAAATCCAAATCTATGTCCGTAAAGATGAAGTAGGGGAAGAACCTTATGCGATCTTTAAAAAAGGTGATCTAGGTGACTTCTTTGGAGTAACCGGTGAAATCATGAAGACAGATACAGGTGAAGTATCAATCAAAGCCAAAGAAATCACATTGCTATCAAAAGCATTACGTCCTTTGCCTGAAAAATATCATGGTTTAACAAATGTAGAACAACGTTATCGTCAACGTTACTTAGACTTGATTAGTAACCGTGAAAGCTTTGATCGTTTTACTAAACGCAGTCAAATCATCAGTCAAATTCGTCGCTATTTAGATGGACTAGGCTATATTGAAGTAGAAACACCTGTATTGCATAATGAAGCAGGCGGTGCATCTGCACGTCCATTTATCACACATCACAATGCATTAGATATGGATTTGTATCTACGTATCGCGCTTGAGTTGCATTTGAAACGTCTAATCGTTGGCGGAATGGAAAAAGTATATGAAATCGGACGTGTCTTCCGTAACGAAGGTATCGACACTACGCATAATCCAGAATTCACTATGATGGAAGTTTATACCGCATATCAAGATTACCTAGATGTAATGAACTTAACTGAAGGAATCATTCGTGATGTGGCTCAAAACGTTTTAGGCGAAACAACATTGTCTTACGATGGTCAAATGATCAATTTAGGTTCTGATTTCAAACGAATTCATATGGTCGATGCCATCAAAGAACAAACAGGTGTCGATTTCTGGAAAGAAATGTCTATAGAAGAAGCTCGTACATTAGCGAAAGAACACAATGTTGAAATTAATGATAATATGGAAGTTGGTCATATCATCAATGAATTCTTCGAAACATTTGTAGAAGAAACATTAGAACAACCAACATTTGTTTTTGGACACCCAGTAGAAGTTTCTCCGCTTGCGAAGAAAAATGCTGAAGATGGACGATTTACTGACCGCTTTGAATTGTTTATCGTGGGACGCGAGTTCGCTAATGCCTTTACTGAATTGAATGACCCAATCGATCAGCGCGAGCGTTTTGAAGCGCAAGAAAAAGAACGTGAGCAAGGTAACGATGAAGCGCATGGCGTAGATGAAGATTTCCTAGAAGCGTTAGAATATGGTATGCCGCCAACAGGTGGTTTAGGAATCGGAATCGATCGATTAGTAATGTTATTGACAGATGTACAGTCAATTCGTGATGTTTTATTGTTCCCAACAATGAGATAACTATAAATTTTAGACGTTCAGCAGAGCTGAACGTCTATTTTTTTATCTTAGTCGAATGTATTATTAGAAAATGATGTAAAACAGAAACGTAAAAAAACCAACTTGAAATTTTGAAAAGGGAATTTTCAAATAATTTACATGTTATTTACGAACGTTCTAATAAAATGCGAATAAGAATAATCAGTAATGAAAAAAACTTCGAAAAAAAGCATATTTTTTATTGACCCAATGCGATTATGTTGGTATATTATGTAATGTTCCAAGGCGAGCTAATCTCGCTAAAAAAAACTTAAAAAAAGTTGTTGACATACGACGGAATTTAAGTTATTCTAACAAAGTCGCATCAAGCAGTAATGACAATTTCGAAAAACTTCTTCAAAAAAAGTTTTAAAAAGTTGTTGACATTAACTTTTAAATCTGTTAAGATATAAAAGTTGCTGAAACAAAGCAACAAACAATGTAGACCTTTGAAAACTGAACGAATAAAACAAACCAAATGTGTAGAGCGTTTCTTTTAATAGAAACAAACAAAACATAGCAAGCAATATGCTAGCAAGTCAATTTTTAAATTTAAAATTGAGCTTAACAATCGCAAGATTGTTTCAAACACTTTTTATGAGAGTTTGATCCTGGCTCAGGACGAACGCTGGCGGCGTGCCTAATACATGCAAGTCGAACGCTTTTTCTTTCACCGGA
>NZ_BAAFRV010000007.1:0-121788 GCF_045862035.1 Enterococcus hailinensis
CTAAAGGACGACCTGAAGAAGTTTTTAAACGGTGAATTTCTCCTTTCATGTACCACTGTTTCCACCTATATATTGTTCCTCTACTTGGGATATTAAATTCTTCCCGAAGGGAGGAACCTGATTCTCCTGCTAATAATCTCTCAACGATTTGAATTTTTAATTTCTCCGGATAATAATTATGTTTTGCCATTAGAAAAACACCTCCAAATTTATTTTACTAAATTTGAGGTGCTCTTTTTTAATTGTATCTAATTATAGTGTCAGTTCCAAGTTCAGCGTTCTTTTTTTATTTTGTTAAACCTGCATGGATTTTTTCTAGATTCCATTTCATCATTTTATAGTAGCTGTCACCGGAATCACCTTTTTTAGCAAGTGAATCCGTATAAAGCTCACTATCAATCGGAATGTTGACTTCTTTGGATAGACGTTCCATACTACGTTTATCAACACTCGTTTCAACAAATAATGATGGTACTTTTGAAGCGCGAACAGTTTCAACAATTTGTTTCATTTGCTCGGGTGTGCCCTGACTTTCTGTATTAATTTCCCAAATATAAGCCGCCGTTAAATCATAGGCCTTTGAAAAATACTTAAAGGCGCCTTCGCTCGTCACTAATAATTTTTTCTCCGCTGGAATATCTTTAAATTCTGCTTTAGCTGTTTGATCCAATTCCGTTAATTTTTCAATATATGCATCGGCATTTTTTTGATAGCTTGTTTGATTATCAGGGTCTTTTTCACTTAAAACAGCTTGAATCTGTTTAACATATAAAATGCCGTTTGCAATATCCAACCAAGCATGTGGATCTTCTTGATCACTATTGGTCAAGTGGATTGCTTCTACATCTTTACTTACTGCAAAATAATCTTGATCCTCTTTTTTCTTGGCAGTTGTCATTAATTTTTCAAACCAACCATTTCCTGTTTCTAGATTTAATCCGTTGTAAAAAATGATTTGAGCCTTGCTAGCTTGTTTGATATCTTCTGGTAACGGCTCATATTCATGAGGATCTGTTCCTTCAGGGACAATGCTATGTACACTGACCTGATCTTTCCCAACTTCTTTTACCATATCTGCAATAATTGAATTGGTCGCTACTACTGCTACCTTCTCTTGATCATCTGCCGTGGCCTTTTCAGAACTTTTAGTTCCGCATCCGGCTAAAAATAAGACTGCTAAAATACTAGCTATAACGAATCCTTTATACTTCATCTACTCGCTCCTTTTTGATTTGTTGAAACAATCCCTTCGTTGGTGAAAATAAAAACACTAGTACAAAAAATACTGCTGCTGTCATTACGATCGTTGCACCTGAAGGCAAATTGTAACTATAGCTAAAATACAAGCCGATCACTGCGCTCAGTACTCCAAAAAGTGTCGATAGGCCAATCATTATCGACAATCGATTGGTCAATAGATACGCTGTAGCCGCCGGTGTGATCAGCATCGCAATCACGAGGATCGTACCGACAGTCTGAAGAGAGGTCACTGCTACTAAAGTCAGTAAAAACATCAAACCATAATTGATTAATCCTGTATTCCAACCATAAGATTGTGCCATCGTCGGAGCAAATGAACTTAATTTTAATTGCTTATAAAACAGTCCCACAACAATGATCACGATGACCATTACGATTGCAGTCAGATACATGTCTGAGTCCCGCACTGCTAGGACATTTCCGAATAGAATATGGTATAAATCAGTCGCACTGCGAGCAAAGGAAATCAAAATGATCCCTAAAGCGAAAAAGGAACTAAAAACGATTCCGATCGCCGTATCATTCTTTAAGCGACTATGTTTTCCAATAAAACCGATCAATGCAGCCGAAAAAACACCAAAGAATGTTGCTCCAATAATATAGCTACTGCCTAACATATATGATAGTGCTACTCCAGGCAGCACCGCATGAGAAATCGCGTCCCCCATCAATGACATTCCGCGTAAAATAATAAATGAGCCGATGACCCCGGCAGATATTCCAACCATCACAGAAGTGATCAATGCATTTTGTAAAAACTGATAGTCAGCCAAGCCTTGAAAAAAATCATAAAGCAAATCCAGCACCTCCATTGTTCAACATTTGAGTGATTTCATTTCCGTAGGTCTTTTCCATATTTTTTATTGTATAGGTTTGCTCCACAGGTCCAGCCGCGATCAACTCTTTATTTAATAAAATGATCTCATCAAAATATTCATTCACTTTATGTAAATCATGATGGACGATTACGATCGATTTTCCTTCATTCCGTAAATTTTTCAATAACTGAATAATAATTTTTTCACTTGTTGCATCAATACCAGCAAACGGCTCGTCCAATAAAATCCACTCGGCTTTTTGCGCTAATGCTCGTGCAATAAAGACTCGCTGTAATTGACCACCGGATAATTCACTGATTTGCCGATCCGCAAATTCACTTAAACCAACTTTTTCTAAACATTCCGCGGCAAATTGCTTCTCTTTTTTTCCTGGTCGTTGAAATATTTTTAAATGTGGATAAGTGCCAAATAATACCACACCGAAAACATCGATTGGAAAACTTAGATCAATATCTTGTCGTTGTTCGACATAAGCAATTTTTTTTCGCTCTTTTATTAAAGGTCTTTTACCATAAATTATTTCACCAGATTGAAGTTTGACTAATTCTAATATGCCTTTCATCAAAGTTGATTTTCCTGCGCCATTAGGCCCAATGATCCCGGTCAGTTTTCCAGGTGATAAAGTCAAATTTATTTTTTTTAACGCTAACTTTCCTCGGTAAGCAACGGATAAATCTTCAACAAAAATATTTTCCATAGTTTCCCTCTTCCCAAAAGTTAGGTTAACCTAACTTTATTATTAATAATAAGCTAAAAAGAAAACGTACGCAATAAATTAACGCAAAAAACACCGAAAAAAATAAATTTTTCAGTGTTTTTTGCTTTTTATGGATTGGGAACTATTATAGGGATTTCTATTGCCACAGAAATTTGGCAACTGCTTTATCAACAGCAGAATTTTCGTGTAACTGACTATGCTGTGCGTTTTGACCTGTAAATATTTGTTCAGCTACTTGATTTCCATGAGCTTTCAATAAAGCATATGTTGCTAAAGCGCTGGTCAATGGAACCGTACCATCTGATGTCGCCTGCTCTTCAGATTTTCCGGCAAGCAATAAAAAGTTGGTCATTTTAGGAACATTGGCAATGCCTGAACTATAATCCGTGTAACGGCTAGATTGTTGGCTTGGCCCATTTTGTAATAGCTCATCTATCGTTTGGTCATCTGCTGTATCTGTAAAATCATTAAATGGAGCACCAATCGCAATCAATTTTTGAATTTTTGGTGCATCTTCAGGCTGACCATACGTCGTTAAGTAGCGTAAAGAACTCACACCACCCATTGAATGCCCTACTATATTGACTTGATCCACTCCTGACTGTTTTAAATATTTTAAGACAGCGTAGATCCATTCTGTTTGGTTCCACTCGTTGTCTTTATTCGCTGCAAATAAAACTTGAATACTTGGATTTACTTTTTTTTGACTCAATTGGCCGTCTACCTGTAGGCTACTATCTGCTTCAACTGTGATCACTAATTCTTTTTTTGTCTCTCCCTTTTTTTCCAACCGCTGGATCATACCGCCGAAAGAATTAACTGTTCCACCATATCCATGGATAAAAACCGTTGGTATGGCTGTTTTGGAAGAAGCGTCTTTTTTTAATTGGGTACTAGACGTCTTATCAACAGGATTTTTTGTTTTTGTTTGGCTTGTTCCACATCCGGCTAATATTAAAATGGCCAGCATTGCGATGAACCTAGCAATCCATTTCTTCATTTTCCACCCTCTCTTCTATCTGAATAAAGTTTATCCCTATTATAACTCAGCAATAAAAAAAGCCGAGACACTTGTCTCAGCTTTAATTCTTAAATTTTATCGATTTGATCAAAATCTAATTCAGTACTTGTTTCACGACCGAACATATCAATATTGGCTTTGATTTTATCACGTTCGTCATCGATTTCAGTAATTACACCTTCCAGACCTGCGAAAGCACCTTCGATAATTTTAACAGTTTCGCCAACTTCAACATCGATATCATGTTGACGAGTACTCATACCTAATGAACGTAAGATATGATTGATTTCTTCTGGCATCAATGGTGCTGGTTTACTTCCGGCTCCATGTGATCCAACAAATCCAGTTACACCTGGAGTATTACGAACTACGTACCAAGAATCATCTGTCATAACCATTTCAACTAAAACGTATCCAGGGAAAGTTTTATGGACGATTTCTTTTTCTTTACCGCCTTTGACTTCTGTCTCGGTCTCTTCAGGAACAACCACACGGAAAATATAATCTTCCATGCGCATGCTTTGGGCACGTGACTCAATATTTGCTTTTACTTTGTTTTCATAGCCGGAATAAGTATGCAAGACATACCATTGTTTTTCAAAAGTTTCCATTCTCGTAATCGGCTCCTCGTTCTAAAATAAAAAAACCTCAGCATCCCCAAGGTTTTTTCTCACAAGTAGTATAACATGCTTTTTTTGAATTGGCTACTAGCGAATCACTAAATTAATCAGTGCTTGGATCGCCGTATCCATGATGAAAAACATCAATGCAAAGATGATCGCTGTTTCGATAACAACCAATGAATCATGGCGCAATTGTTTTTTTGAAGGCCATGAAACTAATTTCATTTCTTCTTTTACGCTGCGTAAAAAATTCAATCGAATATCCTCCTACTATTATATTTAGTAATAAATCGCTTCTAGATGACTTAGACAACTCTTAGTCTGATATTTACTTCGTTTCTTTATGTATCGTATATTGATTACAATGTTTACAAAATTTATTAATCTCTAAACGCTCACCGCGTTTGCCTTCACTAATTGATTTTGTGTAATTTCTTGAACCACACACAGTGCAGGCTAGAGCCGCTTTCTTTGATGCCATAGCGATCCCTCCTCACAAAGTTACAAGATAACAGTATCATCAATTATTTTTTCTGTCAATCCACCATTAAAAGAATATGTGCTTATTTATGATGAAATAGCACTTAATAAATCTTTTCAAAATAAATTTCTTTCTTTAAGATAATATGATAATATGATGAAAGAATGAATTGTTTTATTGGAGGGCTATTGGATGTTATTAAAAAGTCTCGTTTATCCTAAAGAGAATTTGACTACTATCAATGAATCAACCACATTGCAAGAAGCGCTAGATATCTTAGAAGGTACGGGTTTTCGCTGTGTGCCGATCCTTGATGAGAGCGATCAAATTTTCCGAGGCAATATTTATAAAATGCACATTTATCGTCACAAAGCTAACGGTGGTGACATGACTTTGCCAGTCACACATTTGCTTAAAAATGCGACAAAATTTATTTCATTAGATACATCTTTCTTCAAAATCTTCTTTACGATCAAAGAATTACCTTACATAACTGTTTTAGATGAAAACCATCATTTTTACGGTATCCTTACGCACAGCACATTGTTAAACATGCTTTCTCAATCTTGGAATATCCAAACAGGTAGCTATGTTCTGACTGTTGTTTCTGAAGGCAAACGTGGTGATCTAGCAATGATGGCGAAATGTATTTCAAAATTCACCCCAGTTGCCAGTTGTATCACTTTAGATGTCGGAAAAGATTTCAAAGGCCGCCGGACATTATTTACCTTACCTGCGGGTGTCGATGAAAATAAATTGAATCAGATCATTGATTATCTTGAACGAAAACATTTTGAGATTCAAGATGTTGAAGCTCTTTCAATGCATGATTAATCAATGAAAAAAGACAGTCCCTATAATTAGGGCTGTCTTTTCTTATACTCGTTTTGCAAAATCCAAACGTTTATCGATATAATACATGATCGGTGCTGAAACAGTCATAATGATCGCTTCGCTTAATGCCGTCCAACCATACGTTGGCCAAAATGGCAATCGTAAGGTCAAGTTCAACATCAACGCAATCAAGAACATACTAGCACTAAAGAAAATCACATTCAGCGCTAAACGTACTTTTGTATTTTTTACGATATTTTGTAAAGCTGCGGTTAAGGCCAAAGCTAATAATGTTTGTCCTCCACCGAAGACCACATCCAACCAGCCCATACCAAAAAATGCATTATAGATAACGACACCACCAAATATTCCCCATAAGTACTTCCGATTGAATACAACTAAATGATTCAAACTTTCCGAAATACGGAATTGGATAGCACCTGAGGCAACCGGTGATACCAAAATTGTTAGTGCCAAATAAAGTGCCATAATAATTCCATTAACGACAACCACATTCACACGTCTTTTTTCTACCACATTCATGAATAATCCTTCTTTCTCCGAGTTTTTTTAAAGCGGGATGGTTGATGAACCGCTTCGGGTATTATAACACATTCTTATAGCAGTGCAATTCACTCTTATTTATTTGTTTGTTTATTATAAGTTAGAAAAATTGGGCTTAACTCTTAGTCGGTGATACAATCGATATAATAATATACGTCTTAACTGAAGGCTGGTGAAAAAAGATGTTAGGAATCGATCCTGAATTAGAAGAATTATATCAGCAAGCTAAGTCTAATAGTCAAGCAGTAATCAAAGGACGTTGGACAACTACCAATTATAATTGCTGTAGTACAAGAGCCCCCTTAATCGATAAATATAAAATTGAAAATACTGATTTAGAAACTTCACTATTCATTTGGCATATACTTGCCGTAAAAATCCAATATTCACCAAAAAAAATCGACGTTTATGAAGATGATATCTTTACGAATTACGATAAAAGAGTCATTGACTGGTTTATTCAAAAAAATCAAACCCTTGTCGATTGATTTGACTTTAGTCATAAAAAAGTGACTATTTCATATCTTTCTATTTATTTTGGTTATTCTAACAATCTACAGATAAAAAATAATCCAATTTTATACAGTTCCTCTCACTACTCTGTTATAATCAGTTTTTGAAAGGATCGAGGTCATGAATTTTCATTATCATATATTAATCAATCCCGCTGCTGGTAGTGGCAATGGGGCAAAAAAAGCTGAAAAAATCATCCAATTAATGGATGCTGGAAACTATACTTATACACCTTACTATACTGAAAAGCCTGGGGATGAACGGGAAATTGTTGCACGTTTGTCAGAATTATTAAGCGTTTGGTCACCGACGTGTGAACAAGATCATGTGGATACTTCTTTTCATCTGCTAGTCGTAATCGGTGGTGACGGCACGCTTCACGAAGTCGTTAATCAATTCTATCTTTTAGGAATCGAACGGCCAGTGAGCTATGTCCCTGCTGGTTCTGGAAATGATTTTGCCAGAGGAATCGGACTATCTCGTGATCCTCAAAAAACGTTTGAACAAATTGTTTCAGCCACTCAGCCGCAGCCAATCAATGTTTTTCACTACGATGAAAAAATCCGAGATGAACAAGGAATTGTCTTAAATAATATCGGTATTGGTTTAGATGCATTGATCGTCGCAACAACAAATGCGTCTACTTCCAAAAAATTATTGAACAAATATCATTTGGGTTCAGCTTCTTATGCGCTGTACCTTTTAAAAGCAATTTTTACGCAAAAGACATTTCCGATTTTAGTTGAGTTAAATGGGCAAAGTTTAGATTTCGAACGGACATTTTTATGTACAACGACTAATATTCCTTATTTCGGCGGCGGTATCGCTATTGCGCCAATGGCCGATCCTAGGAAAGATCTAATTGATTTAGTTGTTGTCGAAAAACCGAATTTGCCAGCCATTTTACGCTTTTTGATTCAGTTGGTTCGAAAGAAACATACGAGTAATAAACATTATCAACATTTCACCAGCAGCCGTTTGCGCATCGTCTCAGTAAGCCCTGAACACGGACAGGCCGATGGTGAAACAATGGGTGAACGCTCATTTGATCTAAACTTCTCAACCGCTACTCAATACATTTGGTATACAGAAAAAAGGACAGAAAATAAATCGTGAGATTTATTTTCTGTCCTTTTAAACTACATAAATAAGGCTGGAGTGACGCCTTCCATTCCAATCATTGGATCAATTGTTTGAGCAGCTACTAAACTTGATGTCAGCACAGTAGTCCCTTTGATCGGATCAGAAGATTCTGCTAAATCTTTTCCCCGTTCTTCAGCTTTGAAAGGTTCTGTTTTTGGTTTTTCAGGGGCCGCTTCTGTCCCGCTTAGAATTCGTTCGATCAACGTTGTCTTTCGAACGGCAGATTCTCTTGTTACACATGATTGAAAGGCTTCTTCTTCACCTAATAAAATCAATAAATCTTTACTTCGAGTCACAGCTGTATACAATAAATTACGTTGCAGCATCCGCGAATATTGTTTGACCATCGGCAAAAGTACCATTTTGAATTCGCTACCTTGCGACTTATGGATCGAACAACAATAAGACAATTTGATTTTATTCCACTCTGAGCGTTTATAGCTGACTTCGTTGCTATCAAATTGAATCACTAGTTCATCTACCTTGTCGTCTGATTCTTTGGCAGGAATGATCCCCACGATCATTCCCATATCACCATTGAAAACATTCAACTCAGGATTATTAACTAATTGTAAGACTTTATCGCCGATTCGATAAACGACATCGTTCCACTGAACTTCTTTTTTGCGGCCATCATTGGGATTAAAAATTTCTTGCATCATTTTATTGATTGCATCAATTCCAGCCGGTCCACGATACATGGGTGCAAGAACTTGAACATCTTGAGCAGTGTAACCTTTTTTCTTGGCCCGTTCAACAATTTGACGGATAGCAGCCTCCATTTGAAATGCGTGACACGCAATAAACGAGCGATCAGTTTGATTTTTCCTAAAGTCACTTGGTAACTTTCCATCCTTGATCTCATGTGCCAAAGGAATGATCGAAGAACCATCTCCTTGCCGATAAATATCGGTCAATTCCATTTTAGGGATTGCTTCAATTTGCAACAAATCATGAAAAACTTGTCCTGGTCCAACCGATGGCAGCTGATCTTTATCCCCAACAAAAATAACTTGCATATTATCAGGAATCGATTTTAATAAGGTGTTCGCCAGCCAAGTATCGACCATTGACATTTCATCTACAATCAGTAGACCGCCATCTAATTCTTTAGCTTCGATATCGGGCGTATCATCATGACCATTTAATCCCAATAATCGATGGATCGTGCTTGCCGGCAGTCCGGTCGTCTCATTCATCCGTTTGGCTGCTCGACCAGTCGGCGCAGCTAAAAGAATCGGAAAGATCGCATTAGTATAATCTTTAGGGTCCAAAGATAAACCATTTAATTCAGCAAACAATTTAACGATTCCATTGATTACAGTTGTTTTTCCTGTTCCTGGTCCGCCAGTCAAAATAAATAATGGAGAGCGAATCGCTTCCTTGATCGCTTCATCTTGGGAGTCACCATAAGTGATTTTTAATTGCTTCTCAATGATCCGTAATTTTTTTTCAATCGTTGTTTTAGGATAGTTAATTTCTTTTTTACGTGCCAATAGACGCTCGATTGAAGCCGCGATGCCCCACTCGCTATAATATAGCGTATTCTCATAAATTTTGGTTGCTTCTTGTTGGATCTTTTCTTCTTCAACTAATTGGATGATCGTTGTTGCGATCCGGTCTGGAGCTATTTCTACCGGACGGGCTGTTTCTAAAAGCTGCAAAACTTCCGAAAGTAATTGCTGCGCTTCGACATACGTATCACCGCTTTGATTTGCATTTTCAGCGACCTGATGTAAAATCGCCGCACGAATCCGTTGTGTACTATCCGCAGCAATGCCAAGCTGCTCTGCGATAGCATCAGCTTTTTTAAACCCTACGCCTTCGATGTCCTCGACTAATTGGTAAGGATTTTCAGTAATTACTTCTAAGGCTTCATTTCGATATTTTTGAAAAATCGCAAAAGAAAGCTGACTCCCAAAACCGTAACGGCTCAACCCTACAATGATTTTTTCCATTCCATGATTCTGTTTGATCGTATCCACGATGATTTTTTGTTTTTTGATATTCAAATTAGGGATTCTAGCTAAAACCGCCGGATTATCCATAATTTGATCAATCGCTTCTTCGCCTAAAATCTCAATAATTTTTTCAGCGGTTTTCTTTCCGATACCAGGAAACTTATCACTAGACAGATAACTAATCAAGCCGTTTGCCGATGTTGGTTGTGCTTGTTCATAGCTTTCAACTAAAAATTGTTTGCCATATCGAGGATGATCGACAAAATGTCCAAAGAAACGATATTCTTCATCTTCTTGCACATCCCCAAAACTACCAGTGACTACGATTTCCTTCTCTAAATAATCACTATTAGTATCTTGAACATTGATCAATAAGACTTTGTAGAAATTACTCGCATTTTGGAAAAAAATTACTTTTAGCGTCCCTACGATATATAGTTGTTCTTCTGACATTTTGCTCCTCCTTTCTATGCTTGATCGTTAAAGCAAGGCATCTGGTTTCGATCCAATGCCTTCTAAAAAGCGAACATCATTCCATTGAATCATTTTATAAGGTGGTCGGCTCGTGTCAGTTTCTAAAATCGTCAAACTATTATTGTATAAACCACCCATATCACGAAGTTCTGCTAAAGGTTTTCCTGTCAACGCTTGAATCGCTGCAGTCAAAGCGGCTCCGTGACCAACAAAAAGTAACGGCCCTTCTGTTGCTTCAGCAACAGCTTTTTCAACGAATTGATTGATACGCTGTAACATATCTTCAATTGGTTCACCATCAAATGGTGTTGGATCATATAAATCCAAATGTTGGCGTAGATTGACCATATCTGTTGGATAACGTTCTTCAATTACAGGGATCAACTGACCTTCCAATGTCCCTAAACCTAATTCTCTTAGATCATCTGTACGAATGATTTCAACCGGTTCAGCTAATTGCTTGTTGATTCCTTCTGCAGTTAGATACGCACGTTTCAGACTACTCGTATAAATCTTTTCAAAAGGGATATCTTTCAATTCTTTCCCTAACGCGTCGATTGCGGTTAGACTTTCAGGTAATAATGGCGAATCCCCCATCATACCTTGAAAACGTTTTTCATCATTCCAACGTGTTTTGCCGTGTCGTGTAAAATAAATTTTCATCTAAACGTCCCTTCTCGATTCCTCGTGTTAGTCTAATTTGTCATGGTCGTAATGATGTGCTAATTCCAAATTAGGAAATGCTTGTTGGCGCAATGCTTCATAGACAACTAGCGCCACCGTGTTCGACAAGTTCAATGAGCGAACATGTTCGTCATTCATAGGGATACGCAAACATTTTTCCGCATTTTCTCGCATGAATTCCTCTGGCAGACCCGTTGTCTCTTTTCCAAACATGAAGAAGTGATCCGCATCATCTGTATAATCGATTTCAGAATAGGTCGCATTCGCAAATTTGGTGATCAAGTGTAGCTGACGATCGCCCAAAAATTCTAAAAAGGCTGCTAAGTCTTTATGGTAAGTAATATTTACATCATTCCAATAATCTAACCCTGCACGTTTCAGATGTTTATCATCTGTAGAAAAACCTAGCGGCTCAATCAAATGTAATGGTGAATTTGTCGCTGCACACGTACGTGCGATATTCCCCGTGTTCGCTGGAATTTGTGGTTCGAATAAAACGATATGATTTGTCATGGTGACTTTCCTCATTCCTTAGATTAAATTTTTAATGTTGATTTTTATCCACAGTGGCTTTCATTAGCAATGATTGCTATTTAACTCCACGTTATTATACCTCTAATGTAATCAATAGGCAGTTGATTTTGACCAAAAAAAAAAACGTACCAACTCGGTGTCTAGCACGGCGAGTCACTACGTTAGTGAAGCACTTTTCACTAACTTTTATCAGAACAGGAACCTGATAAAAACCAATGAAAAACAACTTGTTTGTACTATAACATCACGAAGTAACAAATGCAACCTTCTATTTTCAGAATTTTTAATGAAAGCGATTTCTCTAATGCCCTTTTAATACTTCTACGTCGATTGTTATTTTCTTTAAAGGATCCGCAGCTAACTTCGCCTTGACCTCATCTGAAACCTTCCATTCTAACGGCGACATTTCCAAAAGATCTAAGCGACGTTCCTCAGGAATCTCAAATTCATAAGTCACACGTTCTCGTTGATCGATTGTTAACTCCTCTGAAAAACGCTGAATTACTGCTTCGTTTGAATACGCAGTTCCATCTGGATGATAGATTGCACGTAACTCTTGGAGATACCCTGATTGGGGAACGACTTTTACTACACAGCCATCTGGTTTCAGTACACGCTTGAACTCACGATACTGAGATGGGGAGAATATATTTAAAATCGTATCAAAAGATTGATCGGCAAAAGGTAGATTGGTTAGATCAGCTACACACCAAAATGCATCTAGCGGTTGATTGCTTGCCAGATAGATTCCTTCCTTTGCGATGTCAAAACCAATCGTAACTGGATTCTCTTTTAATTGATTGATCTGTTGAAGAAAGCTCCCTTCTCCACAGCCTACATCAAGTAAATTACCCGTTTGAATAAAATCAGCTATTTTTTCGATTACTGGTTGATACATGCCTGAACGAATCATTCGACCACGTGGATCGAACATCTCATGATCATACTCTGTTTTGATTTGATGTGCTAAAAAATAGAGCGTTCCTTTTTTTGAAAGATCAAAACGATGACCTTTTTCACAAACTAAGCTCTTATCTTTTTGAGTCATTTTTCCATGACAATTCGGGCAGCGAAAAAGCTGTTGCTGATCAGCTAAAAATAACGCACCTTTATCGATTTTTTTTAACATCTTTCCACTTCCTTTTTTGTTATCATAGCATAGTTCTATTATTCCTACTATCCTCCAGATATGCTACACTATACTGGAGATGTTCGTCAGCGTCCTTTAGTCTTGTTACTAAGTAAAGAACGTTCTTATCGAAATCAATAGTTAAAATCCGGAGGAAATATGAATGATCAAAGAATTTTGTGCTGAAAATTATACAGATATCCCTAAAGCCATCCAAGCTGGGGTAAATCGCATCGAACTTTGCGATAACTTAGCTGCTGGTGGAACGACACCAAGCATGGGTGTCATTGAAGAAGTTTTAGCTTATGCAGGAGAAAAACACATTCCAGTCATGACAATGATCCGACCAAGAGGCGGAAACTTCGTATATAATGATATTGAATTAAAGATCATGGAAAATGATTTGATCCATGCAAAAAATGCTGGTACAGATGGCGTTGTTTTTGGCTGTCTTACTGAAGAAAATGAAGTCGATGAAGAAGCTTTAGAAATGTTGCTTGGCAACAGTGAAGGATTAATGAAGACCTTTCACATGGCCTTTGATGAGCTTACTAAAGAGGAACAGTTCAAAACGATCGATTGGTTCGCACGATTAGGAATCGATCGTATCTTGACTCACGGCGGCCCCTTGGATAAGTCGATTGAAGAAAACCTACCTCATTTGAAAGAATTAGTTGATTATGCAGCAGGACGCATCATCATCTTACCTGGCGGTGGAATCAATAAGGATAATGCTGAAAAAATTGCCGCTGAATTAGGTGTCAATGAAGTTCATGGCACAAAAATCGTCACGTTTTAAATAAAAAGGAAACAACGTTTGCTTTAACGTTGTTTCCTTTTTTTTCTTTCTGCTAAAAAACTTGCTGCTTTTGCCAACCAAGGATTTTTACGAAAGCGTAAGCGCACCGGATAACGACCGGTTAGATAATCTTTGATTTGTCGTTGGCGTTCGGGATACAGATTAAGCGGAAGCGTATGGAGATCAAAAAAACTGAATGCTATATATTCATTAGATTCCATCTGACTTTGTGAGATCGCCTCTTCGACTTTGTATACGTAGGTGGTACCCTCTTGGTATTCTTTCGTATAGATTCCCACTAAATCATTGACCTTACTATCGAAAGAAAGAACTTCTTTGATTAAACGCCGCAAACCATCCCGCTCATTTTCGTTGGGGAACAAATCGCCGCCAGGTAAATCCCAAATTGGTAATCCTGGACGTCGGACTAATAAAATCAGCCCATTACGAATAATAATGCCATAAGCTTTTTTCAAAATTTTCTCACTACTTTCAGCATACGTCTTCTAACTTCCTATTAATGACCGATAAACCGTTCCATAAAGAGACTTGCAATATTAAAATAAATCAATACACTGGTCAAATCACTTAACGTAGTAATAAATGGCCCGCTTGCTACTGCTGGGTCAAAGCCTAATTTCTCCATCACCATCGGAATCAAACTACCCGCTAGAGTCGCTACTGTAATTGCCGCCATCATCGCTGTTCCAATTACAAACCCTAGAATGAAATTATGTTTCCAAATACCTACAATAATAAAAATCGTTATCCCTGTCACAAAACCTGTTACTAAGCCCGTCAATACTTCACCAATAATCAATTTTTTGAAATTTTTATCGCTGTCATCCGAAATCGCTAAACGTCGGACGGCGACGGCTAATGATTGGGTCCCCGCGTTTCCCGCGGTCCCTGTTATCAGTGAAATAAAGACTGCTAGAATACTCGCTTTACTCACTAGTTCTTCATAGTGATTAATTAGCGTAGCTGTTGTCATTCCTAAAAATAATAATGTCACTAACCACGGCAACCGCCGTGAGGCTGCTTTAACTGGATTTTCATCGACTTCTTCAACGTTGACCCCAGCTAACCCCGAGTAGTCACTGGCCGCTTCATCATCAATTACGTCAATGATATCATCAACGGTCACGATCCCTAATAGATGATCCTCATAATCAGTGATCGGCAATGCTAGAAAATCATAATCCCGAAACGTTTGTGCGACATCTTCTTGGTCATCTCCGACATGGACTGCGATCACTCGCTCGCTCATCACATCAGAAACCATCGTGTCATCTTCATTAACGATCAAATCTCTTAAGGAAATAACACCAACAAGTTGATTGTCATCATTGACTACGTAGGTGTAATAAATAGTTTCAGCAATTTGAGCTTCTCTTTTCAACACGTACATCGCAGAACGAACAGTCTGATTGGCAACGATCGAGACAAATTCAGTCGTCATCAAGGAACCGGCAGTATCATCTTCATAATGAAGTAAATCGCGGACTTCATTGGCGTGTTCGGAATCCATCAAACTTAAAAATTTAGCTACGGCTTTCTTATCGATCTCATTCAATAAATCGACCGCATTATCGGTATACATTTCTGATAACATATCAGCTGCATACTGAGGACGCATCTCGTTTAAGTATTCATCCATGTTCTCATCATCTTCTTCGATCACGTCAAACATATCGGCCAATTCTTTGGGTGATAAATAGGAATAAACAAGTTGTCGTTCTTCTTGATCTAAAGATTGATAAAATTGACCTTGATCATAAAAATGCATCTCCAGAAAATCATCTCGAAATCCCTGCAGATCGTTTTGATCCAGCTTCTCTCGTAATTGTTGGAAATGTATTTCTAGTTCTTCTTGGTTCTCATCCATCAATCTCACCTCACTCGTAATATTAGTTCTTACTTTTTTATATTTGTTGGGCTACTTGAGCCATATCTGAAGCTAAAGGTAGCTCAAAAAATAGTCGTTCACCACTAAACGGATGGTAAAAAGACAACGAATAGCAATGCAACGCTTGACGTTGAATGCCTAGCTCCATCGCTCCGCCATATAAATCATCGCCTAGTAACGGACAACCGATCGCTGAAAAATGGACACGAATCTGATGTGTTCGCCCAGTATGCAGTTGGATATCAACTAGAGCAAATGGTGTCTTTCTTTTTTTCAGCCAATACTCTGTTTGAGCTTTTTGACCTGTTTCGATCACTTGACGTTTCAATAAAGAAGATAGATCTCGCCCAATTGGTAAATCGATTAAGGCATGCTCATTTAGTGTATCGATCGAACCTGAAACCAACGCTTGATATTTTTTGATAAATTGTTTTTGTTGTAATCCTTGATCCAATTTAGAATGCGCAAAACCATGTTTAGCAAACAACATCAACCCCGATGTATCACGATCCAAACGCGTGACTACATGTACGACTTGATTAGGATAACCTTGCTTAACATAATAGGCTTTGACACGATTCGCCATTGTTCCTCGCGGATGATATTGTGCCGGGATCGAAGCGATACCGGCTGGTTTATTGACCAATAAAATATGCTCATCCTCAAAAACGATATCCAGAGGAACCGCATCCGCCAACAAGGTCTCATGAGGAGCTTCATCAGGAATCACAACAGTTACAATATCATGGGTATTTAAAGAAAACAAGACGTTTTGCTCTGTCCCATTCACTAAAATTTGACCGCCTTGAAATTTTATTTTTGCCAATAATTTTTTTGAGATGCCTTGTCTTTTTAAAAAGCTGCGTACCAGCGAACTTGCTTCGCCTTGATAAGTCCAGTTAAATTCCACGTAGTTAATCCTCTCGAATAAAGGCATCTTTTACACGATGCCAAAAATGCATATGTCGATATGAAGCAAAATGAATTCGCTCATCAGCGATTTTATATTTGATCGAGCTTACTTCTTGGCTCACGATGTCGAGCTGATCGATCGTGACCAAATGTTGTCCTTCTCCAGATAAGCGGACATCGACCCATTCGTGGGAACCAATGATACTCGGTGAGCCCAAGGTCCGAAATACTCGATTATTTAGTGAAGCGATCTCAGCTAGCTGCATCGCGTTGATACTGGGATGAACGACCGCACCACCGACACTTTTGTTATAAGCAGTTGATCCCGTTGGTGTTGAAATCGCTAAACCATCTCCACGAAAACGTTCAAATAATTCTTCTTTAATATATACATCCGCTACCATCGTTCGACTGCCCTTACGAATCGTCGACTCATTCAACGCAAGAAAGTGCTTCTGATTACCGTCTCTATAAGAAACAACAATATCAAGCAATGGATAACTGACACTTTTACTCGGCTCATCACACAAGCTTTTTACTAATTCAGGCAGCTCATAATCACGCCAATCAGTATAAAAACCTAAATGCCCAGTATGTACTCCTAAAAATCGGACTTGATCTAAGCGATGGCTATAACGATGAAATGCAGATAGCAAGGTGCCATCCCCACCAATTGTAATGACCAATTCTGGATTCTGCTTGACGATTTCTAGACCTTCTTTATCTGCGAGCAAACCGCGTAAACGCTGTAAGATCCGAATTGATTTTTCTTCTTGGTTATGGATGATTCCGATCCTTAATACCATGCCGATTCACTTCCTTTTTCTGTTTCTTGCGATTGAAGACATGTTGTGCTTCTTGGATTTCTCCACGAATACTAGACATTTCTTCATCTAGTTGATAGGCTGCTTCTGCTGCCCGGAAAAGCCGTTTTTGAATATCTTCTGGGATTTGTCCTTCATATTTATAATTCATTGAGTGTTCGATCGTTGCCCAAAAATTCATTGATAACGTTCGAATTTGGATTTCAGCTAAGAGTTTTTTCTCCCCTTCAAGCATTTGAACTGGATATTCAATGACTAAATGGTATGAACGATACCCGCTCGCTTTCCGATTGGTAATATAATCGCGTTCTTGAATGATTTTCATATCGTTTCGACGGCGTAAAATATCCACCATTAAAGGAATATCTTCTACAAATTGACACATGATCCGAACGCCCGCCATATCTGACATCTCTTCTTCTAAACGATCTAGCGCTATCCCCCGTAACTCGGCTTTATTTATAATACTTTCAACCGGCTTAACTCGACCAGTAACAAACTCGATCGGTATATGATCGCCGCCTGTTCGATATTGTTTACGTAAACCTCGTAGTTTTATCTTTAACTCAGCTACCGCTAATTCATAGGGAGCAAGAAATGTATCCCAATCTCTCTCCATCGTAAATCCCTCGCTTCTTTTTCCATTCTTCCCTATCTTATCACAAAGTATCGATAGAAAAAATTATCATATTTTCAGTATTTAACAATTGTTACAATCCGGTAACATTTTTAAAATTTCCTTTCTAAACATTTGACTAAAACCTTTGTTATATGTGAGGATAAAGTAGACAAATAACGGGTTAGAAATAGGAGTATACGAATTTGAGTAAATCACTTGAAATTGAATACAAAAGCATGTTGACAGCAGACGAATACAAACGTCTTTTACACTTGTACCAAATCGAGGAGCATCAATTTGTCCAACAAACAAATATTTATTTTGATACCCCTGATTTTTTATTAAAAAAACAGGGAATGGGTCTTAGGATCCGACGTTTTGAAACAAAAGCCGAAGCGACATTGAAGGTTCCACAAAGTATAGGTCTGTTAGAAATTACGGATGCATTGACCCTTGAGGAAGTGAATCCTAAAGTCCGATCTGCACGATTTGTCCCTGAAGCGAAAGAAGTTTTAGCCCATTTAAGTGCCTTACATATTTCCATCGAGGATCTACAGTTGATCGCACAATTAACGACGAAGCGAGCTGAATTTATGATTCCTGAAGGAAAATTAGCATTAGACGAGAGTTGGTATAGTCGCCAACATGACTTTGAATTAGAGCTGGAAGTTCCTGATGGTTCTTTTAGCGAAGTCGATTTCAAAGATTTTTTACAATACTTTGACTTACCTTTTCGCAAGACCCAAAATAAAATTGCTCGCGCTGTCTACGCTCAACAAAAATTACATAAAGATATGGAGGGAAATCAGTGATTGAGATTTACTTATTTGTTAATCCCATCGGCAAAAGATGCCTATCGATTGAGCGACGAATGATTGAATTGATCAACAGTTACGATCTTAAAATCCAATTACGCTTGATTCCTATCATGAATCTCAATACTATTTCAGAATTCATGAACCGCATCGGTGCCTCAGAAAAAGATATTCACTTACGCAATGACCTATCTCAAGAAATCCACTCAGCCGCTTTAGATGTAAAAGCTGCTCAGCTTCAAGGTAAAAAACGTGGCCGGGACTTCTTAATAGAACTTCAAGAAGCTGTTGGTGAACAAAAACAAACGTATTCAAAGAAGCTGGCCCTGCAACTATTTACTAAAATCGGCGGTGATGTCGAAATGTTTTTAGAAGATCGCCATTCAGCCTTTGTTAAAGAAGCTTTTTTAGCTGATCAGCAAATTGCAAATGAAATGAAGATCACCTCTCATCCTTCTGCAGTCATTTATAATTATAATGATGATTGCGAGGCAGGAATTCGCATCGAGGGCTGTGAAACAATCCATCATATTTTAGATACTTGTACCACTAAAGAATCATTGATGACTTTGCTAAAATTACAGAATAAAAATATCCCGTTTGATAATCTGGCAGCGAATTGCCATCTCTCACTTATTTAAGCATTCATGCACTTATTTTAAGCAAAATAAACCAAGTGAAGGTGTTCATCCTAGTGATGAACGCTTCCACTTGGTTATTTTTGTCTTTCTGTTAATCATTTTTTGATAATGATCATGTTCTCATGAGTAAAAATGAATTTTTTTTGTTTTTTAGTCAAATAGAGGCTCACTTTTCGATCACGTAATTTCTTGATGCCCAGCTTGAACCCAAAATCTTCTGCTACTTTCAGACAATAAACACCGCCGGCTATTTTTTCAAAATGAGCCAAACCATTACTATCTGTTACAACAACAACTGGTAATCCTGATTGTTGGATCGGTACTTTGCCGTTTTTAGAATATAAGGCTAATTTTTCATTGGCTAATGGTTTTCCAGTTACATCTAAACGTTTGAGTGTCACATTAAACGAATGGTTTTTCAAAAAATAGCGATGAAAATTTGCAAAGACCATCAACAACAGTACTAAGATACTTAATACTACTCCTAATAAAGTAAGTCTTTGTTTAAAATTACGAGTATCATCAGCTTTTTTGATTGCCTCGGCGATTTCTTCAGTATACGGAACCCGATGACCAGTCACTAACAAACGATGACTATTGACCATGTAGGGTGTACAAGTCAAAAGTGTCACGATGTCTCGACCTGGCTCAATATCGATTACAGAAGTATCCGAAGGCTTGACGACTTCGATCTTGTCTACTTTATAAGCCAATTTTTCATCAAACAAACTGATCGCAAAAATAGCGCCTTTTTTTACTTCTTCCAAATCAGTAAATAATTTTTTTTCAGGCAGCCCACTATGCGCTGAAATCACTGAATGCGTATCGATTCCACCAGTCGGATAAGAAGTTCCTTGTAAAACCGTCGCACCTTCTTGTAATAATTTCTCATTCGTTGTATCAAAAAGCGGCAAAGTGATCTCGATCGATGGAACGCTGATTGCTCCGATCAAATGTGAGTGAAGGTATTCGTCCGTTACGATTTTTTGTTCTTCACTATGGGTAAATGGCGGTGCTTTTGGCACTAGACCATTTGTTTTTAATTCCTTATTGCGTGCTTCCATTCGTTCCTTTGTTTGTCGGATCTGTTCACTCGTTCGCTTTTCATTTTCCATTTGTACTTCTTCCATTCGCTTTTGATCAATAAAATTATTGATCGCATTGATGTAAAAAGGATAGGCCAATACCAATACCCCAATCAGAAAAATCAAAATCATTATGACTTTACTGACCAACTGTTTTTTTAAGTTGTTCGAACTACTTTCCATGTCACTTCCCTTTACTTTCTATGATGTAATGTTTCACCAATCGTTTGATTCGCTTATATCCTCGGCAGCGATGACCGACAATCGTAAAGATAGAATCTTTTAATCGCCAAATTTTGCCCTTGATCCGCAATCCATTTTCAGTCTCTACGTGATAAATACCTCCCGGAACATTCGCAAATCTGATTTCTCCTCTCTCATCACTTGTCGCATAGACAAGTCTGCCTGCTACACGAACGACCTCTCGTTTATAAATTAACAATGCTCGCACACCTGATAACGGTTGACCATTTTGATACAAATAAAAGACAAAATCGTAGCTTCTTTTTTTAGACTGATAGAGAACAATTTTACGCCAAACAAAGTATAGAAAAATCAACATAAAAAAAAGACATCCCAATATCAGATAAATGACTCGGCGACGATGATAATTCTCAGTGGCTTTTATTTTTTTGGCCGCTTGGACTGGATAGCTGATCCGATGACCGGACACTAATAATCGATGACTGTTCACACCGTAGGGAGTACAAGTCAAAAGTGTGATCAAATCACGGCCCGCTTCTATTTTTAAGGCGCTGAAATCTTCCGGCTTCACTACTCGGATCCGATCAATTTGATAAGCTAATTTTTTCCCTTCGATATGTACAAAAAACTTGTCTTGCTTTTTTAATTGATCAAGATCAGTAAATAATTTCTTATCTGTCAAACCCGTATGACCCGTGATCACTGAGTGGGTACTTTTGCCACCGACTGGATAGGACGTTCCTTGCATCACTGTGGCTCCTTGATCCAACAAAAAATCATTCGTTAAATCATATACTGGCAAACTGACCTTGATTTTAGGAATATAGATAGCACCGATCATGTGTTTTTCATAATACTCTTTTTTAGGACTTTCCATTCCTTCCAAGGAAGTATGAAATGGATCATCTAAACTACCTGAACCAGGAATAATCGTCCGTAATTTTTTATTTTCTGCTGCTAATTTTTTTAATCGCTTCTGCTTCTCAGCTTCTGAGCGGGCGGCAGTTTGTTCTTCGACTGCTTCAAGCCTACGCTGATCTACAAAATTATTGATTGAGTCCACCACAAAGGGATACATAAAAACCAAAAAACCTGCAATAAACATCATAGCAATCGATAATTTTAGAAACAAATCAAGTTTGTCTCTTCTATTTGGTTTGCTCACAATGGATCCCTCCTACTCAAAATAATTTTCCCATACCATCAAACAAAAGAGAAATTCCATTTATATAAATTCTATTAATTATTTGGATTTTGATTACCTTTTATGCTGGTACAAAAAAAATCACTCCTAAAATTTTAGGAGTGATTTTACCTGATTAAAATAAGCTATCTTAATTCTTCAACTAACTGTTCCAATTCATCCAAACGTAATGCAAAAATTTCCATCGCATCTTCAATGTACGCTGGTTGTGTCATATCGACTCCGGCTTTTTTCATTACTTCGATTGGATAGTCACTACTGCCTGATTTTAAGTAAGTCAAATAATTTTCTAATGCTTGTTCATCACCTTCAGCAATATGTTTTGCTAAGGCACTGGCAGCAGAAAAACCAGTCGCATATTGATACACATAATAATTGTAATAGAAATGCGGAATCCGTGACCATTCATCTTTGATTTCTTCATCATTCACAACAATCGGTCCATAATATTTCGCATTTAACTCTCCATAGAAGCGGCTTAAATAATCACTAGTTAACGGATTTCCTTTCGCATCTTCGGTATGGATAAAATGTTCAAATTCTGCAAATTGTGTTTGACGGAAGATCGTTCCTTTAAATCCATCTAGATAATGATTGATGATGTAAGCACGAATCTTAGGATCCGTTTCTGTTTCTAATAAATAGCTAGTTAGTAGATTTTCATTCGTCGTGGAAGCAATCTCAGCTAAAAAGATCGAATAATCACCGTAAACATATGGTTGAGTATGACGAGTAAAGTAACTGTGTACACTGTGCCCCATTTCATGGACCAATGTATACAATTCGTCCAAACGATCATGCCAATTCAATAAAATATATGGTTGAGTGTCATAAGCGCCAGAAGAATAGGCACCACTGCGTTTTCCCTGATTTTCTACGACATCGATCCAACGCTCATCGAAGGCTTGTTTGACGATCTCTAAATATTCCTCACCTAATGGTTTTAAAGCTTCCAATGCTTTGGCTTTCGCTTCTTCATAAGTAAATTTGATTGGAGCTTCAGCTAGCAATGGCGTGTATAGGTCATACATATGCAACTGCTCTAAACCTAATAATTCTTTACGTAATTCTACATAACGATGAAGCAACGGCAAATACTGATTTACAACTAAAACTAAAGTATCGTATACATCTTCTGGAATATGATTGCTGCTTAATGACGCTGCCCGAGCAGAATCATACCCGCGAACTTTTGCTTTAAAATTATGGCCTTTGACATGTGTACTCAACGTTGATGCAAAAGTATTTCTAAACTGATGATACACAGAGTACAATGCTTTAAATGCTTTTTCACGTACTGTACGGTCAGTACTTTCTAATAATTGACCATAGACACCATGCGTTAATTGAACGTCTTCGCCAGCTTCGTTTTTTACGATTGGGAATTTTAAATCAGCATTGTTCATCACGGCAAAGGTATCTGCAGAGCTGCCAAAAATTTCACTAGCACCGGCTAAGAGTGCCTCTTGTTCTGCTGGTAATACATGTGCTCGTTCTGAGATTATTTGTTCGATGAAATGACGGTATAATTGCAATTTAGGTTCTTCATCAAAATAAGCTGCGATTTGTTCATCAGAAAGTTGTAATAATTCTGGTTCAAACCAGCTGACTGCTTCACTGACTTTAGCGATCAAACTTGAAGCTCGCGCATAAAGAGCCTGATTTGTTGTATTCGCAGTATCTTCATCATTTTTAAGATGTGCATAAACATAGATGACTTCCGCTTTACGATAAATATCTAAAACGTAGTCGACTGCTTTTAAAAGTTCAGAAGCGCCTTGTCCTAAACTTCCTTTTATTTGCTCTACAGCAGCTAGTTCTTCTGTTAGAGCTGTAAATTTTGCTTCAAAAGCAGCGTCATTCACAAAAATTTTAGTTAAGTCCCATGTTAATTCAACAGGAACTTCCTGACGCGTTGGTAATTGTTTTGCTTCACTCATAAAAACACTCCCATCTCTATTATCATCCCCAATCTTATCACAATTTTGAAAAAAGTAATTTTTTAATGAGTCAAGCCTGTAAAATTTTAGCCTTTCTTTGACAAAAAATGGCTTCTAAATACAACCGTTCAAGTATTTCCCGCTCCTCTATTCGATAAAATATCCATTTTCGTTGCATCGTTTCTCGATAGTGTAAAAATTTTTTGAATATCGTATCCGCATTTTTAGCTTCTTGCTGGAACAGCAGTCGGAAAATCAAAAGATCCTCCTGATAAAAAAAGCTGTACCGGCTGGGAAAATATATCCATTCTGATAAATAAAGTAGGTGGCGGCGCTGACGATATAGATAAGTTTGGACTTTCATGACTTTAGGTTCTGAACATGATAATCGTTTAGCTAGTCGTCGTTTTTCTGCTAACACACTTTGTTTTGACAGAATGATTTTAGGCGGTAGTTCAGACAAATTGGTATTTAAGATCGTCGTGATAGGGACAGAATAACTTGGCCAGATTTTTTTTGAATATTGATAGTGTTGGTCTTGCTGGTAAATATGGTAAAACAAAGAAATTTCATCTTTTTTAATTCCCCACACGTGGACTCCTTTGTCTTTAGAAAAAGAACAAAATTGCTTTTGCAAGGACGTGAATTTTTTATTAGGTCTTAATTTTGCTCCTAACAGCCACCAATCTTGATAGCCATTTTGACGATAGCCCTTTATACGTTCTACTAAACGAGTAGATTTTAATGAAGAACATTGGATCTCGACTGCAAGTTTTCGGTTTAATAGATCCGGTCTTTGCGCTAGATCCTTTAATGGTGTTTCTAGCTGCCATTGTTGGTCAGTTTGTTGGCCCCACTGGTAAAACATTTGCTTCAAATTCAAATGCTCGATCGTTTCTCCTTCGCTCATCCCATGACATATTTCTTTCGCTGAATGGGCAAAATGAGGAATCAATAAAGATCCCGCTTTACGAATCAATAAAGAGCCGCAATCTGGACAATAATACTGCGTACCCGTCGTCGCATTCCTTGCATTGACCAACTGTTTTTCTGTGGTATAAGCAAACAACATTCTCATCACCTCAAAAAAAGGTACAAAAAAAAGACCGATATTCATTTGAATACCAGTCTTTTCTCTCTTTTAGTTGAAATAGCTGCGAGTGATTTCAATTGCATCACGACGCATCAAAAGTTTTCCGTACTCTTCTAACATTTCTGTCGAAACAGATACGTCTTGCGTATATTCTAAAATTTCAGCAGTAACATCTGCTAAAGCATAATCTCCATAAACTTCAGGATCAAAAGCAACTTGAAGATAATACTTTTCATTGAGCAGATACAAATCGCACCAAGCCTCATCTAAAAAGTGATAACTTGCTAACTCGATCATATCTTCAAAGCTATTCAGCTGGAAGACACGCACTCGATTATTAACCGGCTCTTCTTCAAGCGTTTCAGAATTCGCTAAAATTTGTTGGCGAATCAATTGATCGAAATCATCGGTCTCGAATTCAGTAGAATTATTCATTTTACTGATATCTTCAGGCGATAGGTTTTTGCTGATAAACAACTCTAAGCCATCATTTTTGGGCAGAACTTGGAAAGTTACTGCTTCACTGCTTTTGAATTCATCTTCGATATCGACTTCTTCTAAGATACTATAAAAAAAAGATTCAATTTCGCGGTGATTACCTAGTAGGTCTAAAAAAGTAATCCCACGTTCTGCTAGATCTTCATTCTCAATAATAACTCGAATCGTATTCTCATTGATGTGTTCCATTTCCATCTTGGCACACCTCACTTTAATAGTAGATTATATGTTCATTGTAACTGATTCCGTTTAAAAGTAAAGAAAGCCAGCAAAATTTATTAAATTCCCCTAAACAAAGCCTTGCACTGATCAACGCTCTAATTTCTACAAACAAAAAAACACCCCGCAGCTGCGAGGCATCTATTTTATAATCCAGCCATTAACTGGGCTTGACGTAATTCATATTGGCGAACATCACGAGGTAAGAAACGACGAATTTCATCTTCATTGAAGCCAACTTGTAAACGTTTCTCGTCGATCATAATCGGACGACGTAACAATCCTGGATTCTCTTTAACAAGATCTAATAATTCTTTTAGTGACAATTCATCTAAATCCATGTTCAATTTTTGGAAAACTTTCGAACGAGTAGAAATGATCTCTTCAGTTCCGTCTTCAGTCATCTGTAAGATGGCTTTCAACTCATCGATATTCAATGGTTCAGAAAAGATATTCCGCTCAACATAAGGGATCTCATGTTCCTGCAGCCAAGCACGTGCTTTCCGACATGATGTGCAACTAGGGGAAGTATATAATGTTAACATACATATCACTCCTTTTCTTAACTCTCAAATTTTGTAACAGGATATATTCATTTCCTGCTATCTGTTTCTATTATACAAAAAAAATGTAACAAAAAAAAGGTTTGGTTCACTTTTTCTTTTTTAATATTAACGTTATTTAATTTTTAACACCGCTACAAAAGCTGTCAGGACACATTCGTTGTTTTAGATGAGAAAATAATGGCGTAACTCTAATTTATAAAAATAGTATAACAACATTATAAACTGTATTAAAAAAATAGAATTTTTCTTATTTTTCTTTATTATTAGATTTGTAAAAAATTTTTTTATTAGTATAAAAATAAAAATATTATTCTAACAAATGAGATAAAGTCTCTCATGATGACGCTAATTCAGCGTTTTTTACAATTATTATAAACTAGCAAAATGCATAAATTATCAATACCCTTATTTTACAGTTATTTTATTTTATACTTAAAATTATAACTCTGTATCAAATTTTTTACTAAAAGTAATCTTTTGAAATAGATACAGTTTTCAAGCGTTCAAAAAAATTCACTTTTTTTTTTGTTGTTTAGCAAGAGTGAAGCGAATAATTTTTCGCTTGTTTTTAAGACCATCAATCATTATTTTTTTTATCAGGAATATTTTTGATTGATTATTTTGAATGTTTTTTTCCAATTATTGTTGAACAGATAACATAACAAAAAATAATTTGAAATACTATTTTTTTATTTATCTAAAAAAAGAACAATTGTTTTTTGGTATAATAGATTCATCCAAATGATTAGGAGTGACTAAATGATTAATGGAATCGTATTTGATTTAGATGATACTTTATATGAACAACGAGCACCTTTCGCTGATGCTATTACTGCACTATTCCCTACTTTTCCGATCAACAAATTATCCTCACTATTTCTTCAATTTCGTCACTTCAGCGATCTACACTACATGAAAACGATCCGCGGGGAATGGACGTTAGAAAAAATGCGATATGAACGAATCCGTCTGGCATTACAAGCCGAAGATTTCTACGCTGAAGATAAAGATCTATCGAAGTTTCAAACCATGTATGATCAAGCTTTAGAACGAATCACTCTTCCAAAAGAAATCCAACAGATCCTAGACTTTCTAACTACACAAAACATTCCCATCGGAATAATTACCAATGGACCTGTTGAGCGTCAAACCAATAAAATAAATGCTTTGCAATTAAAAAATTGGTTTGCTCCAAATACGATTATGATTTCAGATGGTGTAAAAATTCAAAAACCCGATCCTAAAATTTTTAAACTAATGGAAGAGCGTCTCGGATTGTCTGCAGATATGCTCCTATATATTGGTGATAGTTTTGAAAATGATGTCATAGGTGCAAAATCAGCAAATTGGAATGTGTGGTGGTTCAATCATCAGCATCGCCCACTACCGGATAATCAATCCATACTTTTTGATCAAGAAATCACCAGTTTTGAAGCATTGAAACAAGCAGTCATAACCGAAAAAAACTTGCAGCGTTAATACGCTGCAAGTTTTTTTATTCTCCTAAACTCAAAATCATTCGAATATCTTCTTCAGTAAGTTTATTCGTTTGTTCTTCATTGCCTTGGATTACTTTTTGGAATAATTCACGTTTTTCCTGTTGAAGTTGGTTCATTCGTTCTTCGATCGTACCTTCAGCAATCATACGCCATACTTCTACGACTTTTTTCTGTCCGATACGGTGTGCACGACCAGCTGCTTGTTCCTCAACTGCTGGATTCCACCATAAATCATACAAGATCACAGTATCTGCGCCAGTTAAATTCAGACCAGTACCACCAGCTTTTAATGAGATCAAGAAAACATCTTTTTCACCTGCATTGAAGGCATCGACCATTTTCAAACGATCTGGAACTTTCGTGCTCCCTCGTAAATAAAAACTAGAGATGCCTTCTTCAGCAAATTCTTGTTCAATGATCGACAACATACTCGTAAATTGCGAGAATAACAATACTCGACGACCATTTTCTTTAGCCGCACGAATCAGATCTTTTACTTGATCTAATTTACCAGATCCGCCTTCATAGCCTTCCATGAATAAACGCGGGTCATCACAGATTTGGCGTAAGCGAGTCAAACCAGCTAAAATACTTACTCGTTGTTTACGGAAAGTTGCCGAATCCATTTGATCGACTTCTTGACGCATGCGTTTTAAATAAGCCAGATAAACTGTTTTTTGTTCTTCAGTCAAACTACTTAAAACATTAGATTCAATTCGTTCTGGTAACTCTTGTAACACCGTATCTTTATCACGACGGAGAACAAATGGTTGGATCATCTTAGCGATTTCAGGTACGGGCATTTGACGGAAACGGCCAATACTTGGGAAAAAGCCGGGCATGACTGTTTGGAACAATGACCATAACTCTTCTAAATTATTTTCAATCGGCGTGCCACTTAATGCAAAGCGATGCGGAATCGATAAATTGCGCAATGCACTCGCTGTTTTTGTTGATGAATTTTTGACCATTTGAGCTTCATCCAATACTAGATATTGATAGCCTGCTTGTTCATGAAGATCAATATCTTGGCGCATACTTGCGTAAGAAGTGATCACGATCTCATTTGAATCAGCAAATAATTGTTCTCGCTCGCTGCGGCTGCCTGAAATGACTTGCGAATGCAAACTAGGAGCAAATTTTTTGATTTCTGCTTGCCAGTTATAGACCAAACTAGCGGGTGTAACAATCAAAGCTTTGATTGGTTGTTGGGCTTTTTCTGCCAACAAAAAGGTGATAACTTGGATCGTTTTACCAAGGCCCATCTCATCGGCTAAAATACCGCCAAAACCATAATCGCTTAGCATTTTCAACCAGCGGAAACCCGCTTCTTGATACGGTCTAAGCTGTGCTTGTAGTGTATCAGGCAAGGCCACTTGATAATCTTCTGGATGTGTTAAGTCTTGGACCATTGCAGTAAAGCTTTCGCTGAATTGAGCATTTGGATTATTTTTCAATTGCTCTTCCAGCATGATTCCTTGACTCTTAGGTAAACGGATCAACCCATCTTTTGCATTGATTTTTTCTCTTAGTTGTCCGATCATCTCGCTTGTTTGTTGGAAAGCTTCAGAATCAAATGATAAAACTTCTCCATTATCCAATGTGTAGAAACGATCTTTACGTAATAAGCTATTCAACACATGATCGATTTCATTGTCTTGAATACCTGTTACATCAAATTTGATATCTAACCAAGAGCCATGTTGATCGATTTCGATCGTTGGTTGGAACTCTTCTCCATCTAAGAATAATTGACGCAACTTCTTGCCCATTCGAACTTCAGCAAAACGACGAAATTCTTCGACTTCAACTTTGAAAAAGTAATACAAATTATCCTTCACAGGAATTTTTTTCTCAAATCCTGTATCGATTTTTTGGTAACGATACGTATCAAAAAGATCCAAAATTTGTTTTTCTTTCCGTCGATCACGTAAAATCTCTACATTGTTTGGTAATTTCGGTTGATGAGCATCATTCGTAGAGAAATACGCATTTCCGTAATGAAACTCGGCTTCTGCCTTGATCATTCCTTTGATTTTTCGAAAAATCACGACCGCTCTTAACGGTTCTTCTTTCATGATTTCGGAAACATCACTAGAGATTTGGACTCGACCGATTTTACGTAAGTAAGGCAGGACTTCTGTGAATAATTGTGACAGTTGTCGTTGTTCATACGTAATTACCGGTTCCTTCAAACGTTTCATCAATTGCTTTAATGTGATATACGTATCTTGCTGTTCCCGAGTCATCAAGTAATAAGAATTTTCAATGAAACCTAAGAAATAATTACTATAATAGTTTGTAAAATTATCTGCCACCGTCAAACTAAAATCATTTTCACTACGTTTTTCGATTTGGAATGATAATGGTAATTCTTGTCCTTCATGAACTTCTGAATAATTTTTTTCACCGATCACAATACTTAAGTTGCCTGTTTTTTCCATCCCATTTAATAATTCTTGCATCCGGTGAACAGGTAATAATAGATAGCGTTTATCTAATTTTCCTTTGACTTGTAAGCCTGCTTTACCTAATAATTGATAGGTTTCGCTGATTCCGACTAGATCTTCAATCAAATCACGACAATCCGGCTCAAAAGCGCCTGCCTCAATTTGAAAACGATATTGTTTATTGACTGTATAAGCAGAATCCATTTGATACGCGTGTAAAAAGTCATACAGATTTTTAACGATATAACTTCTTTTTCCAGCTTTAGTCCCGATTCGCAATGAGACTGCTAAAACGTCTAATTCTGGATGATATGGATTTGTCGGGATCGCTTCGACCACAAACTCAACAAATAAAGGTTGCAAAGGTTCTGCTTCTTTTTCTAAACGAGCAAATCCTTGATTCAGTAAATCAGCAAAAGAGACGCTGCTTTCCATTTTTTTAGGTAAAACTGTTTCAGGATTGATGACACGTGATAATCCTTTTTCACGCAAGTACAACTCTACCGATACAGTATGTTTACAATATCCGTGTTCTTCCCAATAAGGACATGAACAAATATCATTTTCTTTTCCGCTGCCGTCTAAGTCGACTAAATAAAGTTCACTGCCTAATACTTCACCATGCCACACACGGCGTGCTGCGTCTGCTTCAACGGATAAGACCCGTCCTTCTTTCAAGTAAGTTCTGCCGCGCTCAATTACTTTTTCCGGAATACTCCATCTCATTTACGCTTCACTCCATCCTTCTAGCTGATAGCGAATGCTACTTCGCCCCGTTCCGCTAGTCTCCACAATAATTTGTTGTGGGATCCGTTCTTTTAGCTCTCTTACATGACTTATGATCCCAATCATCCGTCCAGCATTTTCGATACCTTCTAATGCTTCCATCGCCATCTCCAGTGCTTCCTCATCCAAAGACCCAAAACCTTCATCAATAAATAAAGCTTCGATGGCAACACCACCAGATTGGCTTTGAATCACTTCTGCTAAACCTAATGCTAATGATAACGCAGCTATAAAACTTTCACCACCTGATAAAGTATGAGAACTTCGCGTGGCTCCAGCATTGTCATCATAGACATTGATTTCTAAACCAGTATTTCCTTTTGAGCGTCCAGTTTCTTGATTCAATTCGAAACGATAACGTCCTTTTGTCAGCTGGTTCAGTTGTTGGTTGGCGCTTTGTAAAACTTCGGTTAAATACCATTGTAAAACATAGCGTTCCAAACTGATTTTTTGAGGATTGTCACCATTCATCGTTTGATACAGTTGAACCATCTGACCGAGTTCATCTAACTGCTTTTTGCTTTGACCATGTAATTCTTCGATCGTTTTGATTATCTCACGTTGTTGTTGCAGTTGACTTTCTCGTGCGTAGTATTGTTGTTGTAATTGGGACACTTGCGTTTCTCGTTCTGCTAACGATGCCTGCAACACTTCGAGTTCTGGTCTTGCTCGATCATCGATTTGTTCAACTAAGCGCTGATACCGATCGTTTAAAATCCCTTGGTGTTTATCAAAATCTGTAATCGCTGATTCCAATACTTCAAGATCTATTTTTTCCATCATTAATTGTTCTTCAGTAATTGACGCTTCTGTCATTTTTTCTTGCACCAATTTTTGCTGTTTCGACAGATTTTGAGTAGTCTCTTGTATTTGCCGAGTCAATGCCTGGTGCTGCTCTTGCAGACGAATCTGATTTTGTTCCAGTGAATTTATTGAATCTTGATGCCTTCTCACGGCTTCTTCATGTTCTTTGATTGCTTGTGCAATTTCTTTTATTTGTTGCTCTAATTCTTCTAACTGCCAGTCTGCCGTTTGCTCTTCAATACTTGAGATTCGACCGCGTAATAATTGTTGTTCGCTGGTTATATCAGCTAGTGTCATCTCAAAAAGTTTTTTTTCTTCTAAACAACTAGCTATTTTTTCAGTTATTACTGATATTTGTTGATTGGCCTGCGTGATTTCTGCCAACATTTGATCCGTTTCGGTTTGCTTTTCAGCCAAAATCACTATGAGCTGATCTAACACTGATGGTAAATCTGCTTGATAATAGTCCATCAATTGTTGATGGCACTCCTTAATTTTTTTAGCTAAATCTTTTTGAGCTACTACGCGATCAGTTTGCGTTTTTTCAAAGGTTTGTTCCGCAACTTCATACCTAACCGTTTGCTGCTCATGCAAAAGTTCTAATTGCTTGATTCGAGCTTCTTGCTTTTCCAATTCACTTTGCAATTCGGCTAAGTTATCTAGGATAATTCCTTCATGAGAAGCAGGTTCAGGATGCTCTTTCGATCCACAAACGGGACAAGGCTCTCCTGGTAATAAGTCTAGACTCAAGCGCGCGATTTCAGCAGCAGCCCACTGACTTTTCAATTTTTTATAGTCACCGGTGACCGCCATCAATTGATTGCTAGTTTGGCTTTTTTCTTCGATCAGTTGAGCTAAATGTATCTGTTGTTCTTCTTCTACTTCTTGCTGAGCTATGATTTTTCCAGCTAGATCTTCCAACTGGTTTAGTTGCTGTTGGAATTGTAGTTCTTGATAACGGCGGTTTTGCCAGTCTTTTTCATCATTTTGCTTTGCTTGAAGTATTTTTTGTTCTTGCTCCAAAGCAGCTAATTGTTGATTTAGTGCCATTAACTGTGTTTGCTGATCCGCCTGTTTTGCTTCTAACTCAGTTGCTTGTTGTCTTAGCGTTGCTTTTTGTTTGACCAAAGGCAAAGATGCTTCCATTTTTTGCAACACTTGTTTTTTTTCTTGCCATATTCCTGCTTCTTTTTCAAAAACAATTGTTTGTTGTTTTGCTGCAACAAACTGTTGATCCAAAGCTGCTAGCTGAAACTTATTTTCAGCAATTTCTTCCTGATACTTTTTGAGAAATATCGCCAATTCTTGTGCTCGTTCATAGATAGGACGAACTTTTTCTAACATTTTAGCTTGCTTTAGTTGCTGTTTACGTTGTTCTTGGATCGGCTTTGCCTCTTCAAGTTCAGCTAATTCTTGAAACGTCTCATCTTTTTGCTGCAACCACGTTGTCAATTCTTGTGCTTTTTGGACTTGCTGTTGCAACATTTTGTAATCGGTTTGTTGCATCTCAAGTTCAGTTCGACTTTGTAACAATTCTTGTGCTTCTTTTGTTAGGTACTGATTCGCAAGATTCAATGATTCTTGATAAGTATCTCCTTGTTCACAGAGGACTTGTTGAAACAATTGATCCATGCGAGTGGTCAATTCACTGACGGATTTCTCCATCGCTATTTTTTTAAATTTTAGATTTTCAGTAAACCCGCGATAAGCACTTGTACCAAAAAGATTGCGTAAAACGGCTTCCTTCTCAGTGCTGTTCGCATTTAGAAATGTTCGAAACTCGCCTTGTGGTAACATCACGATTTGACGAAACTGCTCTTTTTGCAGATGTAGGATTTGATAGATCACTTCGTTGACCGCATCGATTTTTGTGTAGGCTTCTGCTTCTTGACCCAAATCATTAAAGACACTTAGCTGGACTTTTTGATTTTTAGTCGTTTCACCTTTACCGTTTTTTTTAGCCAAGGTCTGCTTTGGCCAGCGTTCGATTGAATATTGTCGACCCTGATGCTCAAAAATAAATTGGACCCGCGTTTCTTCAGTCGGTTCTGCAAAAGAAGAACGGATCTCATTCGAAGAACGGACCCCGCCAGAAGCATCACCATATAAAGCAAAAGTAATGGCATCAAAAATCGTGGTTTTTCCGGCACCCGTTTTTCCGCTGATTAAAAATAATGGGGTTTCTGACATTTGTTCAAAATCGACTGCTTCATGTAAAAAAGGGCCGAAATTTTCCATAATGATTTTCTTTGGAAGCATTAATTTGACCCTCCTTGCTTAAGAAGTGTGTGTAAGCCGTCTTCAATCCACTTCTTTTGTCGACTCGTCAATTCACTTTGAGCGACTTCAGTAAAAAATTCTTCGGTCAACGCTATGGGAGACTTTTCAGTCAGTTGTTTTTGGCTTAAACGACTGATGTTTTCGGCTTCATACCCATTGATCCGTTCTACTTGAATGATTCGTGGATAGACTTGGCGTAATTGATTCATCAAATTTGGGATCACCGCCTGATCTTCTAATAAAATCGAAAGATAATTTTCGCGTTCAATCGTCAAATAAAAATCAGGATCCAATAATTTTTCAAATGTCGCTTGAATTTCTTCGATTTCATGTAGTGGAGCGACTGTTCGAAACGAAAATTCAGACGTTTCTGTATCAATGATCCAAACACCTTTAACCTGATTTTTTTCCGATAAAGAATACTTTAAAGGCGAACCGCTATAACGGGCATTTTCCATTTTCAACGCATCTTTTCCATGTAAATGGCCTAGAGCCACGTAGTCAAAATTAACTAATAGCTGACCATTGATCCCATCTAAACCACCGACTTCTATTTTAGTCTCTGAATCGGTTTTGCTGCTGCCAGCTACAAAGAAATGACTGACCAACACGTGCTTTTTATTTTTATCAAAACTAGCTTCAAGCTTTTCGATCACCTTAGGCATTGCCGCTTGAATCGTTCGAATCTCAGGATCTGCAAAATAAATCCGTGCATCAACTGGTTCAAAATAAGGCAATAAATAAAACTGTGTGTCCCCCATTTCGATAGGTTCAAATGCTTCTTCTAAGCGTGTATGCAAATGAAAATTCGATTGATTGAACCATGGAGCACCAGTTGCCAAACGGGTCGCACTATCGTGATTGCCTGAGATTGCTAACAGCGGAATATTTTCAGTTAGATTCCATTTCGCAATCGTTTGATTCAATAACCGGACACTATCCTCAGAAGGAATCGAGCGATCATATAGATCCCCGGCGATTATGATTGCATCGACGGACTCTGCTTGTGCGATTTTCAGTATTTGATCAAGAATATACGCTTGGTCTGATAGCAATTCATAGCCATGTAATTTCTTCCCGATATGCCAGTCAGCCGTATGTAAAACTTTCATTGATCCACCCTTTTCTCATTTTAGTCCTTCCTTAAATTATAACACGATTTAATGTATATTTCTGCTCAACAAGTAGATGTTCTCAGATATAGGCGCTTGATAAAAAAATTTTTCTTATTTTTAGCAAAAGAAAAAAAGATGCTAATTAGTCAGCATCTTTTTCTTTGGCAATATATTTATACGTGGGATCAATCTCGTAATCTAATTGGTCAAAAGCATTTTGAACACGAGATTCTACTTCAGCTAAACCAGCTTTATCCATCTTTTTGATATCAGAGATATTGATCGGATCACCAAAACGAATGATCACAGGGGTCCGTTTGAATAATTGCGAGAACTTTGTTGGACCTTGATAAACACAAGGGACGATCGGTTTCTTTGATAGACGGGCAATCAATGACATCCCACCTTTTAGCTCAGTCGAGTGACGGGTTCCGCTTGGAAACATGATCAAACTTTTATCAGAATCTTTCAACATTTTGACCGGACGTTTTACGACACTCGGCCCTGGTTTTTCACGATCGACTGGAAATGCATTCAGATGAACTAAAATGTACCGTAACACAGGATTTTTGAATAATTCTTCTTTTGCCATGAAACAAAATTGTTTTGGTGATGCACCTAATGCCATATAGACTGGATCCCACCACGTACGGTGCGGCGCAACTAAAATATAATTTCCTTCAGGCAATTTCTCTTTATTTTGATATTTGGCATTGCCATTAACGACAGCTAAAATACTGCGGGCAATTACACGGATAAATTTAAAAAACATTTTTTCTTCCTTTCAGTTACCTAACTAAACGTAGTATAATACATCGGTATGATTTTTTTAAGGGGGCAAAAGAAATTGTTAAGAAAAGGTGAACGAATCGATCAGCTTTATGCTGAAGATATCCAAATCATCCAAAGCGCAGAAGTTTTTTCTTTTTCTATCGATGCGGTTCTTTTGGCTAATTTCGCTAGAGTCCCAAAACGTGGGAAAATTATTGACCTTTGTGCCGGCAATGGCGCAGTTGGTCTCTTTCTCAGCCGAAAAACCACTGCACAAATCGATCAAATCGAACTACAACCGCGACTCGCGGATATGGGACAGCGAAGCATCGAACTCAATCATTTAGAAAATCAAATGACCATGCATGAATTAGATTTAAAAAATACATTTGATGTATTTAGAGGCGACTCTGCTGACCTTGTCGTTTGCAATCCACCATATTTTAAAGAACTACCTACTAGCATCAAAAATCCAAACCCTCATTTAGCGATTGCGCGTCATGAGATCCACGCGACACTAGAAGACGTCGTAAATGTTTCTGCCCGCTTATTAAAGATGAACGGCCGTTTTACGATGGTCCATCGACCAGACCGCTTTTTAGAAATTATTGATGCGTTAAGAGCCAATCGAATCGCGCCTAAAAGAATTCAATTCGTCTATCCCAAACAAGGTAAAGAAGCAAATACCTTATTGATTGAAGGAATCAAAGACGGAAAAAATGAAGGCTTACGTTTCCTCCCACCATTATATACATATGACCAGACTGGAAACTACTCCGAGGACTTACGAGGGATGCTTTATGGCAAATGACCACTATTTTTATGTCTTGTTGTGTAAAGATCAAACCTTTTATGGCGGTTATACGACTGATCCAAAACGACGCCTAGTAGAACATAATTCTGGCACTGGAGCAAAATATACCCACCCTGCTAGTCGCAGACCACTGCAGATGATCCATGCTGAACGATTTGAAACAAGAAGTGAAGCTACAAAAGCTGAGGCTGCCTTTAAAAAATTACCTCGTAAAAAGAAAGAAATTTATTTATTAGAAAATAAACAAAAAAACGTTTTGTGATTGTTCACAAAACGTTTTTTTGTTATTCACCTTTAACAATTTCCTTCGTGATCAAATGACAATAATAAATCGAGCCAACTTCATTTGGATGGACCTGATCATCATAGAACCAGTCTGTATGAGCAGTACTATAATTGTACCAATCTATCAAATGAACATTTTTGTATTGTTTTGCTATTGTTTCTAATGTAGCATTTACATCATTTTGCCAACGACGAGTCGGTACATGAGTATTGATGACAAAAACTCTCCGTTTTTCACCAACGATGCTCATGATTTGCGCGAATTCATCTTGCGTGATCGGTCCATTCGTTCCAAGACTTATCAAAATCGTATCATTCAATTCTTTTTTATCTTTTAGACTTTGGAAAATTGCGGGGCTATCTTTCATTTGCCGTCCAACTTCACCATCGATGACCATCTTAGGGAAAAGCTCGGTCAATCCTTGTGAACCGGCCAATAAGACTGAATCTCCAACAGCCGTAACTTTTAAGTTTTTGGCTTTAGTTACTTCACGTTGACTCAGATCATATTTCTCAGCTAAAGTAACTGGTTTATCCGAACTTGTTGTTGATTGTTCAGTCTCACTAGAATCTGTTGCTGATTCAGTTGTACTTGTTTCAGTTTTCTCAGCTGCTTTTTTATTTTGTTCGATTTGTTTTTGCAGTGCTTGTTGATTAGCATCGACTTGACCACTAGGGGAAATAATGATACCAACTACAGCAATCAGCGTGACAATCCCAGTCAAAATAAATCCGATTTTACGACGACTTCTGATAGGTGCCCAAAACGATTGTTTCAAGGTCGCAAAAGTTTTTCCATAATCAAAGCGACGTAATGGTGCTTCCACAAAACGATAAGACAGCTCAGTCACAAATAAAATCAAAATGATTTCCATGATCGTATGAAGCAACGTGTGATTAGCAACATTGATCTTTGCTTCGTAAAAAATCATGACTGGAAATTGATACAAATAAATCCCATAACTGCGTTTACCGATCCAATCAAAGACCGGATTCGTCAACCAGCGATTCCAGCTAGCACCAGGATGAGCCGTAATAGCTACTAAGACCACGCTTAACAGACTGATTAGGAACATGCCGCCATAATAAACAAATGTCAAATCATCCCTCAAGAAGAACAAGGATAGAATCAATACTAGTAGTGAGAAAAATCCGATACTATTTAAGATTCGTTTAGCTTGCGTAGGAATTTCTGCTTTCAATCGTGTGCTTGGCCAAACAAAGGCTAGTCCACTGCCAAGTAAAATTGAAAACAAACGAGTGTCTGTTCCATAATAAACCCGCGTCGGATCTTGCCCGGGCGTGTAAAGGACTGCCATTAAAATCATCGAAACAAGTGCTGCTCCAATAATGCCCAGAAAAATCTTGCCTCTATTTTTAACTAATTTAATCAATAAAACAAAGACGATCGGCCAGATCAAATAATTCTGGGATTCTACTGCCAAGGACCAAATATGGGTAAATGGCGATTCACTTGAAAAGCGATCAAAATACGACATCCCATGATTGATTTGCCACCAGTTATTGACATACAATAAACTGCTGATAACATTGCCTTTTAAATCATTCAACAGGTTCCGCTGAAACAAGGTGATGTAAGCCGAAGAACCTATCAGCATCGCAACCAATGCTGGATATAGCCTTTTCATTCGCCGATAATAAAATTGTTTGATGTCGATCCGACCAGTCTGTTTCAATTCTTGAAACAACAAATCCGTAATCAAATAACCTGAGACTACGAAAAAGACTGGAACACCTAAGTATCCCCCGCGCATCCGAGTCGGCATTAAATGATATAAAATGACGCCAATCACGGCTATGGAACGAATCCCATCAAAACCATTGATGTAACGACTGTGTTTTAGTCTTTTTTTCATATTTTTCTTTTCCAACTTCACTCCAACTTTACTATAGAATACCAAATTAACTATACGGATAAATCTGGGAAACTGCAACATTTTCTCATTAAAAAAAGTTTTTCCTAAAGATTTCGATTTTACTTTGCAAAAATAGAATGAGAAAAAAATTCAATAAAAAAGCTGGGACAAAATGTCCCAACTTTTAATCCATCGATTCTTCGTAAAAACGCCCCATGATTCGAACATTTTCAGAAATACTCACAAAGGCAGCCGGATCGTTTTCCTTCATGACTGATTCTAATAATGGTAATTCAAAATGCGTAACTACGGTAAACAATACTGTTTGCTTATCATGTTTGTAGGCACCTTCTGCCTCATTGATGATCGTGATCCCACGACGCATATGTTCTTGGATTCCCGTGATGACTTTCTCTGGACATTTAGTTACGATCATCACTTGCATCTTACGCTGTTTCGTAAAGAGCGCATCCGTCAATTTACCACTCATAAAAATAGCGAGTGCTGAATAAAACATATATTGCCAGCTAAACAACACACCGGCCATAAACATGATGATAACATTGAAAATAATAGAGATCGAACCGACTGATTTGCCTGTTCGTTTACGAATCGTGATACTTAAAATATCTAATCCTCCTGAAGAAAGTCCATTCTTCAAAGCAAAACCAATCCCAACACCCATAATCGCTCCACCAAAGATGGCACAAATGATCGGATCATCTGTTAATGTTGTCTCTGGAATTATATGGATAAAAAATGACGTCAAAAATACGGTAATAAAAGTAAAAATCGTAAATTTGTGACCGATCTTAAACCAAGATAATACAAATAGTGGCACGTTGATCAAAAATAATGTGATTGAAACAGGTACCGTATAGCCTAACGCATTTTTAGATAATGTCGTCAAGATTTGAGCAAACCCAGTGGCTCCACTAGAATAAATGTGTCCTGGTTGGTAAAAAAAGTTCACGGCAATCGCCGCTAAAAATGCATATACAACTGCGACAGATAAGCGAGTGGCATAATCGTGGTGTGGCCAATCCTCTATCTTCTTTTTCATCATGTAATTTCCGCCTCATTTCAAAAATTCACTCACATTATACGTATTTTCATGAAAAAAAGAAAGCACCTACCATAAAGGAAGGCGCTTCTCTTAGTATTTTCTTATTCTTCTACGTTCGTCACATCAATACTTAGTTCATAAAGTTGTAATGGTGAAACGGTACTTGGTGCATCTGACATTGGATCTGCTGCTTTACCATTTTTAGGGAAGGCAATGACTTCACGGATATTATCTTCTCCAGCAAGCAACATTGCAAAACGGTCTAATCCAAGAGCGATACCGCCGATTGGAGGGAAACCATAGTCTAAGGCTTCTAATAAGAAACCAAATTGTTCATTCGCACTTTCACGTGTAAAGCCTAGTGTTTCAAATACTTGTTCTTGTAATTCACGTGTATTGATACGTAGTGAACCACCACCAAGTTCATAACCGTTTAAAACAATATCGTAGGCTTGAGCATAAACTTTTTCAGGATGTTCTTTTAAGTTTGGAATATCTTTTTCCATTGGCATCGTAAATGGATGGTGAGCAGAAACATAACGACCTAATTCTTGATCGTATTCGAATTGAGGCCAGTCAACGATCCATAAGTAATCGAAACGATCTTCGTCGATCAAACCAAGTTCTTTTCCGACTTTCGAACGAACGGCACCCAAAGCTGTTACAGCCGTTAAGAATTGATCCGCTGCAAACATCAAGACATCTCCAGCTTCAGCATTCATTGCTTTTTTCAATTCATCACTGACGCCGCCCATAAATTTAGCGATTGGTCCAGTTAATTCCCCATTTTCATCCACTTTGATCCAAGCTAATCCTTTGGCACCAAATTGACCAACAAATTGACCTAAGCGATCCAATTCTTTACGAGAATATTTATCCGCTGCACCTTTTGCATTCAACGCTTTGACCACGCCGCCGTTATCCGATGCCATACGGAAAACTTTGAAATCTGTTGCTGCTGCAATCTCAGTTACATCGATCAATTCCATTTCAAAACGTGTATCTGGTTTGTCTGAACCATAACGTTCCATTGCATCGTCCCATGTCATTCGAGGAAATGGTAATGTCACTTCAACACCGCGAACATCTTTCATTACTTGTGCGATCATTTGTTCAGTGTAATCTTGGATTTCTTCCGCTGTTAAGAAACTTGTTTCGATATCGATTTGTGTGAATTCTGGTTGACGGTCGCCACGTAAATCTTCGTCACGGAAACAACGAACGATTTGATAGTAACGGTCAAACCCAGCAGTCATCAATAATTGTTTTAAAATTTGTGGTGATTGTGGCAATGCATAAAAATGCCCTGCATGGACACGTGAAGGAACTAGATAGTCACGCGCACCTTCTGGCGTTGATTTTGCTAAGTAAGGTGTTTCGATATCCAAGAAGTCATTATCGTCTAAGAAACGACGAACAGATTGAGTCAAACGGTGACGCATGATCAAATTTTTCGCCATTTTAGGACGACGTAAATCCATGTAACGATATTTCAGACGTACTTCATCACTGATGTTTTGTTCATCTTCGATTGAGAATGGTGGTGTTTTAGCACTATTCAAAATAGTGATATCTTCGCCTTTAATTTCAAATTCACCAGTTGACATTTTTTTATTGACAGAACCAGCATCTCGACGAATCACTGTTCCGGTAATTTCGACAACATATTCACTACGGCATTGGTCTGCTACTTCCCAAGCTGTTTTTGATTCTTCGGGATTGAAGACCACTTGTACGATTCCTTCACGGTCACGTAAATCAATAAAAATTAATCCGCCTAGGTCACGACGTTTTTGCACCCATCCTTTTAATGTTACTTTTTGATCTAAATATTCTTCGGACACACGTCCACAGTAAATCGTACGTTTTGCCATTACTTCTATTCCTCCATTTTTATCTATCTAACAAATTCTTTAAAAGAAATTGATTTGTTTCATTATAAGCGCAATTTGATTAATCAATAACAGGCATTGTCATTTCATCATAAATGCTTGCAAAATCATTATAAATATCGGTCAAGGCAAATGTTTTTTCATTCCGTGTAGCAGAATCTTTCACATTGATCTGACCATTTGCCAATTCGTCCTCGCCTAAAGTCAAGACTAATTTAGCCCCTTCTTTATCAGCTGTTTTGAATTGTGCTTTTGCTTTGCGGTTCATAAAGTCACGATCGGCAGAAAAACCAAAACCGCGAATAGCTTGAACAACTTTTAATACTTCCATATTTGTTGCATCACCTAAACCAACAACATAAGCATCAAGATTAGCAGCATCTGGAATCATCACTTCTTCTTGATCTAACGTTAATAAAATACGTTCGATTCCCATCGCAAAACCAATCCCCGGCGTTTCTGGCCCGCCAAGTTCTTCAACTAATCCATTATAACGACCGCCGCCGCAGATCGTTGATTGCGCGCCCATGCCAGCAGCATCACTCATGATTTCAAAAATCGTATGATTATAATAATCCAATCCACGAACCATTCGATGATCAACTTCGTAAGCAATTCCTAAATAATCCAATGTTTTAGTCACATTTTCGAAATACTCTTTCGCGTAATCACTCAAGTAATCTAAGATGCTTGGTGCTTTAGCTACGATTGGTTGGTCTTTACGATCTTTGCTGTCTAAAACACGCAAAGGATTTTCGTGCAATCGACGACGTGAATCTTCACTCAATTCTTCTTCATGCGCTTCAAGATAACTGATCAGTGCTTCACGATAATTATCCCGTGTTTCTTTATCGCCTAATGAATTAATAACTAATCGAATTTGATTGATTCCCAATTGTTTGAAGAAATCCATCGCCATTGTCATTACTTCGACATCTAACGTTGGATTTTCACTACCAAAAGCTTCGACCCCAATTTGATGGAATTGACGTAAACGGCCTTTTTGAGGACGTTCATAACGAAACATCGGTCCTGTATAATACACTTTATATGGTTTTTTAAATTCCGGTCCAAACAATTTGTTCTCTACAAATGCACGAGCAATCGGCGCAGTGCCTTCTGGACGAAGCGTCACATGACGTTCTCCTTTATCATGAAAATCATACATTTCTTTTGAAACGATATCCGTTGTGTCTCCAACACTTCGAGCGATTACTTCATAATGCTCAAAAATCGGTGTCCGAATTTCTTGGTATTGATAGTCACTAAACACTAAACGGGCAGTTTCTTCGACAAATTGCCATTTGCTGCTTTCTCCTGGTAAAATATCATTAGTCCCTTTTGGTCTCTGATAATTCATGTTAGATCTCCTTTTCTTTGTTGGTGCGGATAAAATAAAAAGCCCTCGTTCAAATGAACAAGGACGAAAATTTCGTGGTACCACCTATTTTTAAAAAAGAGCATACTCTTTTTTCTCTAGCAATTAACGCTTGCGTAACGGAGCGGCTTTTCACGCGCTCATCTCCAGACTGTCTTTCGGTTACTTCCAACGAAATTGCTTTCAGCCAAGGCAATTTTTTCTGTACACTTCTTCGTAACTTACTCGTTCCTTCTCAGATGTTTTTTATCTTCTACTACGCTACTAAAATTTATCATGAAAGTCAAGCAAAATTGAATTATTCCACTAGGTTTTAACAAGGTTTTATCGCTTCTTATTTTTGTTTGTTATACACTTAAAATAAGCAAAACGTTTTCAACCAGTAGGACCATAAATTCTAATTCATCTCAGGAATCATAGTTGATCAATTATGAAATAAAAAAAGCTGAACAAAAGCCATTTAACTTTTGTTCAGCTTTTTTTACAAATAAATAGTCCATAAACATTTTTTAATTAACCACGTTTTTCGGTTTCCCATTCAAAAATTGGACTAAATTATCTGCCGCTATGGCCATTAAGCGTGCTCGTGTTTCTTTTGCCCCCCAAGCGATATGCGGCGTAATAAAACAGTTTTTGGCAGTGAGCAAAGGATTTTCTGAATTCATCGGTTCCTCAGCAACGACATCTACCCCGGCCGCATAGATTTTTCCTGTATTTAGAGCAGCTGCAACTGCTGACTCTTCCAACAATCCACCTCTCGCTGTATTGATCAAAATCACTCCGTCTTTCATTTTAGTGATTGCTGATTGATCGATCATATGTTGTGTTTCATTAGTTTGCGGAACATGCAAACTAATGATATCCGCTTGTTGATAAAGTTCATCTAGCAAAACTTGCTCAGCCCAATCCGGAGACTCTTTCGGACGATGATTCCAAAAAATGATTTGCATCTCAAATGCATGTGCGATTTTAGCGACCGTTTGTGCAATAGCCCCGTAACCGATCAAGCCAATCGTTTTTGCTTTTAATTCGATCAACGGTGCTTTTTGATACGTGAAATCAACACTCTTTTGCCAATCGCCTTGATGGACGGATTCATTGTGCAAACCGACTTGATTGACGATTTCTAATAATAAGGCAAACGTAAATTGTGCAACGGCCTCTGTGCCGTATGCAGGAATATTTGTCACTAGAATCCCTCTTTTTTTAGCAGCCTCGATATCAACCACATTATAGCCTGTCGCGATTACTCCAATATATTTTAGTTGTGGTACTTGAGCTAATATCGATTCATCAATAGGTGTTTTATTCGTCAATACAACTTCAGCATCACCGATCCGCTGAACGATTTCTTGCTGATCAGTAACGGATGTACGAGCATAAACAGTGATATCTCCTAATGATTCAAAAGCTGCCCAACTTAAATCTCCAGGATTTAATGCATACCCATCCAATACAACGATTTTCATCTATTTTCCTCCTAACATTTGTTTTCAGCTTATTTTACTACAGTCCCAAAGATTCAAAAATTAAATTAAAAAAACAAGCCTGAAAGAATCACCATTGATTCTCTCAGGCTCTAAGAAATTATCCGTTCAAACTCACTTTTGGGAAAGTTAATTCCCGATCGTCCTGCATACTGGTGGCTGATTGATGAAACAGTAATAGCATAACTTTATCTACTAAGTGAGTTGATTCGGTTTTCTTCAATTAATAAGCGCGAGCGATCCAAACGGTATGCTTCGCAGGTTTTCCACTAACGATATCGACTGTTTTTTCAATCGGTGGATTAAATGGAATATTTCGAGTTGTGAAACCTGTTTCTTCTTTGATTTTGGCTTCTGTTTCTTCAGTACCATCCCATCCAATCAAAACAAATCCGGGTACTTCGCCGGCCGTTTTTGATTTTTCAATATGGGCTTTCAATTCATCTAATGTATCGATATCTGTATGTTCATTAGCTTGGTAACGTTCCTTCGCACTTTCAAGCAAGCGTGTTTGCATCGTATCTAATTGATCGATGATGTATTCTTCGATCCCATCTAATGAAACAGATTCTTTATCTGCTAAATCACGCATTTTAATCACGGCTTGATTATTTTGTAAATCACGCGGACCAAATTCTACACGTAATGGAGCACCTTTAAGTTCCCATTCATTGAATTTATAGCCTGGTGTATTATCTGTTGTATCGATACGAACACGTAAACCTTTTTCTGCTAGTGATGCTTTTAATTCTTTCAAGCGATCTAAGATTTCAGGTTTCTTTTGCCAAGGACCCACTGGGACTAAAATAACTTGAGTCGGAGCAACTTTTGGTGGTAATACTAATCCTTGTTCATCTCCATGAACCATGATCAACGCACCGATCAAACGAGTTGAGATCCCCCATGAAGTTGTATAAGCAAATTCATGCTCGTTATTGCGGTTCAAGAATTTAATGTCAAATGCTTCTGCAAAGTTTTGACCCATATAATGAGACGTTCCTGCTTGGACTGCTTTACCGTCACGCATCATTGCTTCAACTGAATAAGTATCGACTGCTCCAGCAAAACGCTCAGACGGTGTTTTTTGACCACGGTATACAGGGATTGCTAAAGTATCTTCGATCAATTTTCCATAGGCTTCTAAAATAGACATTGTTCGTTCGCGCGCACTTTCTTCTGATTCATGTGCTGTATGACCTTCTTGCCATAAAAATTCAGATGTACGTAAGAAAGGCATTGTTTTTTTCTCCCAACGGAAAACGTTCGCCCATTGATTGATTTCATATGGAAGATCACGATAAGAATTGATCCAATTAGAAAAGGCATCACCGATCAATGTTTCTGATGTTGGACGTAATGCATAAGGTTCTTCTAATTTTTCAGTACCAACTTCAGTTAACCAAGGTAATTCTGGTGCAAATCCTTCAACGTGTTCTTTTTCTTTTTCTAAGAAATGTTTAGGGATCAGCATAGGAAAGTAGACATTGCGAATATCTTGAGTCCGTAGGTATTTATTGAAATCTTCTTGAATGTGCTCCCATAATTCCCAGCCATCAGCCTTAAAGATGATACAGCCGCGAACAGGTGAATAGTCCATTAAATCAGCTTTCTGAATTGTTTGTAAATACCATTTTGAAAAATCTTCTTTTTGTAAATTTGTCATACATGCTTCCTCCTAAATTAAAATAAAAAAACCGTTCCATCCCTACAAATGTAAGGACGAAACGGATAATTTCGCGGTACCACCTTGCTTGGCCAAACATTTTTGACCCAACTTTCAGCTCTAATAACGCTAGAGACGCGTGTCATTTTCACAACAATCTTGCTTGGTAGGTTCACAAATCTCAGCGGGCATGTTGATCTTTCAGCCGATGAATCAACTCTCTGAGGCCAATAAAAATTTGTTACTATTCCAAGTGCTTAACATCATCTTATAGACTTCTCATAAAAAAAGCAAGTCTTAAACTATTTATTTTTTTAACTTTCTGGAACATACCGTTCTTCTAGGCGGCTCATCCACCACCCCAAAGCTGCTCCTAATATACACAACACAGCACAACCAAGAAAGCCTAAAAGGCCAAGGCCACTATAATTTGTAGGAATAATCATGATGGTTGATGCAAAAACAATTCCTAAAATAAAATGAAACATTGGTGCATAAAAACGATTGAATACCCAGTCCATGACTTTCGATAAACTCAGTACAGTGATCAACCCACCAATGCCGATCGGAATAATGACGCTTAAATCAATCGTCTTAAATCCATCTGCCATTGCTTTATACATTCCCATATAAACTAAAAAGTTTGAGGGACTAAGTCCTGGTACGATTAAACCTAAACCAATTAATGCCCCTGCGATCATCCAAGTAAAGAAATTTTGCTCAACCGTACCAAATAAACTCGAGCCTTGCCACAAAAACCAAAAGCCCAGTACAAAACTGACTGCTAAGATAATCAGATCTTTTGTTGAACGGCCTTTTTTCCCGGCTTCTTTCCATAGCGCTGGAACTGTCCCAATAATACAGCCAACAAAAAACCATAACATGATTGTTTCAAATTGGCCGAGTAAAAAACTAACTGCAAAAGAAAGGACAAATACTCCCGCAATTCCGCCCAGACCCACAGGGATAAAAAAGCGGACATTTTCTTTAAAATTTTTGCTGATGTGGGCTAAAAATGAAATAATTCGTTCATAGATGCCAAATACGGCAGCTAAAGCGCCTCCACTAACACCCGGTAAAATAAATCCTGATCCGATGAACATGCCTTTGATGAAGCGTAAAAACCAATCGCTCTTGTTGGGCAGTGTAACTTTTTCGTTTTCCATAAAAAATAAGTTCCTCTTCTTTCTTTTATTCCTTTATTAGTGTAACCATAAAAAGACCGCGGTGCAATAGTCATCCTGATACTATTATCAAATAATCACATTTCTTTTAGCCAATCTAATAATATCTGCTTAATGTTATTTATTTTACACATCTAACTAGTTAAAGTTTGCTATAAACAGTTTCTAAATAAGAGCTTCTCTCTTCATCATTCAGTCGTTTCACATTGCCTAAATGATGCCAAGAAATATTTTTCAATCCGATATCCTCTAGCGTCGTGGTCAGTTGATGTTTGTAACTGCGCGTACAATGCTGATCCAGACTTTCTGTTGTTTGATCTGATGTTGTAAAAACAACAACTGAATCAATCGACAACAATGGTTGAATCCCGTTTCCACCATCAAAAAAAGCAAATTCATTCAACAGAACTTTATCAAGAAAGCCTTTTAAACTTGCTGGCGAACTATACCACCAAATCGGAAAAATCAATACAAGCTGTGTCGTATCACGTAACAAATTCATATAATGTAAAACCAACGAATCTAAAACTAACCCATTTTGATACCCTGCCAGCTCAGCTTCGCACATCACTGGATTGAATCCATCTTTATTTAAATCGATCACTTGGTAGATTTTTTGATCAGCCTCTAATCCTTCAATCAAACGGCCCAACACACTATGATTGAAACTTTCTTTCCAAGGATGATCGATAATCATTGTTGTAGTCATAATTAACTCCTTTTACCCTTTTCTTAAAAATAACATAGAAACATTTCATTTAGGTATCATTTTCATTTCAAACTAACGAATAAAAGAAAAGAACTATTCATTTTTTCACTAAAAAAGGACTGGATCATTATTAGATCCAGTCCATAATTCTTATTATTTACTTAAACGCTCTACATCACGAGCAATCATAACTTCTTCGTCTGTTGGAATCACATAAATTTTCACACGCGAATTTTCAGTTGATAATTCTACTTCACTTCCATGTGTTGCTTCATTGATTGTTTCATCGATTTCGATACCAAACCAAGTCATTTTTTCTAATACTAAATGACGAACTGGATCTGCATTTTCACCCACACCAGCTGTAAAGACGATCGCATCGACGCCGTTCATAACAGAAATATATTGAGCAATGTATTTACGGATACGATCGCAATAGATATTCAATGCTAAAATCGCATCTTCATTTCCATCGTCTGCTCCTTGCTCGATATCGCGTAGATCACTAGAGATACCGGTTAAACCATAAACCCCAGATTTTTTATTTAAGATATCGATCATTTCATGGATATCTTCAATTCCATCTTTTTCCATCAAATAAGGTAATAGAGACGGATCGATATCGCCAGAACGAGTGCCCATTGTCACACCAGCTAATGGTGTAAAGCCCATCGATGTGTCAATTGATTTCCCACCTTCAACAGCCGTGATCGAAACACCATTACCGATATGAGCAGTAATGATTTTTGTTTCTTCAATTGGTTTGCCTAACAAGATAGCCGCACGTTCTGAAACGTAACGATGACTTGTTCCATGAGCGCCATATTTACGCGCAGAATAATTATCATAATATTCTTTAGGGATACTGTACATATAACTTGTTGCTGGCATTGTTGTGTGGAAGGATGTATCAAACACAGCAACACTCTTGATATTTGGTAAGATATGACGGAAAGCTTTGATTCCCATCGCATTGGCTGGGTTATGAAGCGGCGCAAATTCACTCAATTCTTCAATTTTTGCTAAAACATCATCATCGATCACAATTGAATCTTTAAAGTATTCACCACCGGCAACAACACGGTGGCCAACGCCTGTAATCTCATCAAATGAAGCAATGATTTTTAAATCGATCAATTGATCTAATAACATTTGAACAGCAACTTCATGATCTTCAATATCAAGAACTTGTTCAAATTTTTGTCCTTCTCCGTACTTAATGGTAAAGATAGAATCTTTAAGACCGATTCGTTCAACGATTCCTTTTGCTATAACTGATTCTTTAGGCATTTGGTAAAGCTGCCATTTCAGACTTGAACTACCTGCATTGATTGCGATTGTTTTTGACATTTTAACTCTCCTTTATAATTGAATTACTTTGCTCTCCAGAGCCGTTTACAAATTAGAAGACTTCCAGTCCTCAAATTTTTTGAAAAATTCTGTTACATTGGTTGGATTCTTAAGCGATGGTAAATGGACAAGCAAGACTTTTTCCGCTTGTTCCGCTGTTTCTCCTTTTTTCTGTAACAATAAAATACTTTTACGTGAATGTTCTGACTTGAATAATTCATCTGGTAATTGAATGATCCCTTGTAAAAAGACTTCATCCTTCAGCCATTTTTGCAATAGTGGCCCTTGTTCCGTTTCTAGGAAATTGCTTGGCACTAAAAATAGGCCAAAGCCATCAGATTTTACATAATTCATTGCTTGTTCAATCAATAAATGATGGGCATAACTATGTTCCTTCTCGGAATGAGTCATAAATTTTTCAGCTTGTTGATCATTCGGGTAATAGCCGACAGGCAGGTCACTAACTACATAATCTACAGGATCAACTAACAAATCTTGCAAACTATCTTGGTGGAACAATTTCACTTCTTCTCCCACTAACAAACTATCCGCAGCTGCAATTGCTAAAAGGGTCTCGTCGTTATCAACACCGATACCTTTTACAGAATAGTTGGCTGCTTGCAGATTGATAATCGTTGTCAATAAAAGATTACCCATTCCGACAGTCACGTCTAAAATGCTTATCGGTTGTTCTTTTTTCAAGGTCAATTGTTCAATCAAAAAGAAAAATAAAAAGCCAATACTATCTGGCGTCAATTGATGATTTGGCTGTAAATTTTCTGACATTGATCCTTTTAATAAAATCAATTGTGTTAATTTACGCCATTCTTCCTTTTCTAACCCTAGGGCTAAAATCTCTTGATATAACGCTTCTACTTTTTCGACAGCAGCTGCATTGGGTTGTTGATCAATCACACGTACTTTCGCATTATCAACTAAGTTCTCCGTATTTTCGATGTAAGCGTCAAAAAATGAAGTTCCTAGTGATTGTTGCAATGTGATGATCGCTTCTTCCATCAAAGAAAAAGCTGTTTCTATTTTTTCCGGATTCATCTTGCACCTCACATACTATATAACACTCACGATACCTGTTCTATTTTAGCGAACATATCCAAATTAATCAATCGCTTTCTTTTTTTATTTTTGATTTCCTAATTTAGAATAATCGTCTCTTTCCCAGCCATTTAAGCTAGGACTTATTATTTTCGAGCTATATTACTCTGAAGAAATAGATGTGCTAATTTTTTCATAAAAATGATATTTTTTCTTTTTAATTTTCACTGTTACTTTCACTTCATTTGCTTCTGTTTGATACGTGATTTCGCCTTTATTAAAAGACCAATTACCCTCTTTTTCTTTTAGATTTGGGTAATCAGCTAAGAAAAGTTCTTTAGCTATCCTAGCTTCATACAAATTTTTAGTGCGAACAACTAAATCAGTCGTTTGATGATACGCCGTAAGGACATTCAGTAATAATAGACTACATAAAAAAACAGCCAATAAAACGGAAATTAGAATTCCGCCTTGGCTATTCATAGATCCAAGTACCTGCTTTTTGTTTTTCATCGGTAAAGGTAACAATGAATTCCACTCCTTGATTTTTTTCCTGACAATCAAACCGTTTTACGTTCGTTAGTAAGGGTTGATAGCCATTTGATTGACGTTTGATTATCTTTTGCTTAGAACGCTGAATCGATAGCGGAGCCGTTTCACCTTCTATTAATTTTTTTCCGATAATCTCATGTTGTGTTGTGGCTTCATAATCAAAGTCCATCAACTCATTATCTAATTGTAGTAGAAATACTTCCCATTCCAATTGATGGTAACCACTTAATGCCTGCTCAACTTTATCAACATGTCGGATCACTCCAGATAGTAATAGCAGAATACCACTTAACATTAATAACGCGACTAAACTTTCTAATAAAGTGAAACCCTTAGTCTTTGACAATCAAAATTCCTCCTTCATCATTAGTGGCGCTGCCTTTTTCAAAAGAAATCGTAATTTGATCGTTCAGTGGTTTGACTGAATGTATCCGGCATCGACGGGTTTCATTGTATAGTTCACGATAGGCACTCAAGCTTGCTAGTCGTTCCTGACTTCTATGTACGAGCTTGCTTGTTGTATTGACATAAGTTATGACTACAAGCATAAGAATGACTAAACTAATCAGACTTTCTAATAAAATATATCCTCTATTTTCTTTCAAATCGACCACTTCCTAACTGAAACTGATAAATGACTTGGTTAGGCTGTTGCTCTTGTTCATTAAAAATAATCTTTGGGATACTTCCATTGCCGGGTTGGGTGGTTGAAATGTTTCCTTTTCCGGCACTAAAAGAAATGGAATACCCACTCATTAATTTGATTGATTCAGGAACGTTTAATATCTTCCAAGGGAATTCTGTCTGCGTAGTAAAGAACACCAGCATTTGTTGATCATCTTGAAATAGACGGATCTGAGTAGTTTGATGATCTGTGATCGCTACTTGTTGCAAGTGCAAGATCGATTTTTCCAGCTGATAATAAAAATAGCGTTTCTCTAACTGTTGTTGCCACCTTTGCAAAGCTAAGGTTGGCAACAAAACAAAACTACAAACCAAAAATAAAACAATCAACGTTTCGATTAAAGTAAAACCAGGATTATTTTTGTGTCCTATTTTCATAGATGTCATACTGCTTTTCATCAACATATCCTCCAGAAAGTAAATCTTCCTTACTCGGTGTTTCCCCTGGATGTTCCAATTGATACACTTCGATTTGAGTTTCAACGACTTTTACGATTGCCTTGTCACTTTTTTTAGTCGCACTATCTTTTTGCTTAGCCAGCTGCGGAACAAATAGTAAAAGTAGTAAACTAATGATAAAAAGGACAACTAACATCTCAAGTAAAGTAAAACCGGACGCTTTCTTTTTCATAATATTCCCTCCATATTGGTCAAAGGCAACAACATCGTGACATATAAGCTCATGATCAATAGGGCGACAATCAAAAAAACAAAAGGTTGTAACCAAGAACAAAGGAATTCCAATTGATTAAAGAAGCGGCGCCACACTAATTGGCTGTATGTCAATAATTCTTTCGCTAGATTCCCTCGCGCTTCGCCTTGGAAAATAATCCGACTGAACTCTCGCGTCAAAAAGGGGTATCGCTTTAATTCTTCCGCTAATGTTCCGCCTTTAGACAAACGATTCTTCAGATCATTCGCCATTTCTTGCATCAGGGATTTTCCTTCGATCACTAATAGGCATTCAATAATTTGATGCAGTTCCAATCCCTGAGCAAATAATTTTCCCCACTCCAAAGCAAAATAGGCAGAATAGTAATTGCTAAATAGATTTCCAACTATCGGAATTTTTGCTAAATAAAAAAAGCGGATCAAATAGCTGTGACGCTTTCCTAGAAAATGCCATATAAAGACGATAAATAATAAAAAGAAAATCAAGCCTAAACCGACTATTGGAATTTTCGTGATCAATTGAACAGAAAAATCATCTGCTTGGATCATGCCGCTGGCTAATAATTGGGGCAATAAAAAGAACCGCATCCCTAATAGAATCACAATCAAGAAAAGTAATAATAGCAATGGGTATGAGATTGCTTTAATAAAATTTTCTCGCTGCTTCTGTACTAGCCGCATTTGTTGTGCGATCCCTAATAATGTTTGGGCAAGTTCACCATGAGAATCTGCTAGTTTTATTTGGAGGATCTGATCATTTGAATAAGATAAGTAAGCAAAGCTATCCGCCAATGGATGACCTTGATAGCATTCTTGTTGGATAGTAGTAACCAATGGTTTAGAAAACAGATTAGCACTAAGAAAAAAATCAAATGCTTGCTGCAAACTAAATCCATTCTCTAGAAGATCCCCTAATAAATGTGCAAAATCAATCCGTTGTTTTCGGTTTAATTTATTTTTTTGCCACACGATCCATTCCTTCCTCCCAAGTAAATAGCAGTTTTTCCTGATAAAATCGGTAACTCATTAACAAGCCCAACACGTCATCGACGGAAAATAATTCTTGATAAATAACGCCGCGCAAACATTCGTTCAACAACGATGCCTCGCCGCCTAGTTCAAAAATTCGAGCATGGGCTGATTCTAAACTAGCCGCGTGTAATGTAGCGTAAACACAATGGCCTGTTAAAGCCGCACGAATCGCTCCCTGAATTGTTTTCGAATCACGGATTTCCCCGATAATCAAAACATCTGGATGGTGGCGCAAAGATAATTTGATCAATTCTTCATAAGTTTGCTGTATTTTTTCATTGACTTGAAGTTGAAGAAAATGAGGTTCTTCAATTTCAACAGGATCTTCGATCGTAATTACTTGCCCATTATTTTTTCGAGCTAATTTGTACATTAACGTTGTTTTTCCAGAACCGACTGGTCCACAAAATAAATACAATCCTCGTTGTTTACAGTTTTGCTCAATTACAGCCAGTTGCTCCGGCAAATGATAAACTTCTGAACTCTGACCAAATTGATGCAAAAAACGAACGACTAAGCTTTCCTTATGCTGATAGTCTCCCACTGTCGAAAGACGTAAACGTTGGGTTTTCTTAGGCAATGAATAGGTAATTGCGCCTAATTGGACTTTCCTGCGTTCACTAACATCCATTTGGCCTAAATATTTAAAACGATTGATCAATTGCAGACCATCATCCGCAGCTAGTTGACCTTGGTTATCATCATCCGATTGACCATCGAACTGTTTATAGGTGTTCCCTCGCCGAAAAAAATAGTGATAGTTCTCATTTTTAGGAAGTAAATACATATCTTGCATCTGATGATCACAACCAAATTGGATCAATTGATTGGAAAATTCTTCAATCTCCATCTTTTCACCTCGAAAACAATATACGTAAATTTAAAATAATTCATTAAAAAAAGAGATTGAAACAAAAGTAATGATACTTTTGTTTCAATCTCTTTAAGTAGAAAGTTCTATTTTTTAGTTTTATCTTGGAAGCGTGCTTCGACTCGATAGATACGTTGACCTTTGTTTGAAAATTTTTCTTCATACTCTGTCATGATATTTCCTTCGAATGTGCTTTCATGCAAGTCTAACCATACTTGTTCTAATATCATCCCGTATTTTGAAAAACTACTTAATGAATATTCAAACAACCCTTGATTATCGGTCTTAAAATGAATCTCTCCTGCTGGACGTAAAATCGTTTCATCAACTGCCAAGAAACTCGGAGAAGTTAAGCGACGTTTTTCATGTTTTGTCTTAGGCCATGGATCTGAAAAGTTCAAATAGATTTGATCAACTTCACTATCTGCAAAATAATTCGTTAAATCAGAACCATCGACATGCAATAATTGTAAATTCGGCAACTCTAATTCAACTAATTTATCTAATGCTAATGAAAGCACACTGACTTGCATCTCGATTCCGATATAATTGATTTCAGGATGAGCTGCTGCCATTCCTGTAATGAATTGACCTTTCCCCATTCCGATTTCAATGTGAATTGGATGTTCATTACCAAAACGTTCTGACCAACGTCCTTTAAAGGCTTCCGGATCTTGTACTACATATTCAGGACGCGCAGCTAACATTTCAGCTGCACCTGGACGATTTCTTACGCGCATATTTTTCCTCCAAAAATTTTTATTATTATTTTTATGTATTTGTTTTCAACTTATAAAGGTAAGAAAAAAACTAACAAAAAGCTGAACAGAACGTTCAGCTTCCAGCGAAGATTCTTTTCAATTGTACAATTGATTGATTCATATGATGGAACTCTTTACGTTTATATTGACGAGAGATCTCTAACAATAAGCTCATCAATCCATACCAGTAAATCCGTTCCATATTTTCATCGGTAGGCCGAATACCATAACGCACCAACCATTTGCTCCAACTTGATAAAGGAACATAATTTCCTAAAATCGTTCCGATATCTAGCGCAGGATCAGCAAACATGACCGAATCCCAATCGACTAAATAAAGATAGTTGGAACAAACCAACCAATTGCGATGATTCACATCGCCATGAACCACAGTATAATTTTTCTTAGCATACGTGGGAATATTTTTTTTCAAATAATTATAGACTAATTCAATAAAACCATTTTGTTCGATCATCGTAGGCAAATTGGCTTCATAATTGGCTAAAAGTTGTTGCGGCGTTACTTGGCGACCGCCCATTCTTTTCAACATCGTCTGCAAAGAAGGTGAATGATGCAAATGGTACAAAACATCCACGACATCATTTCGTCGAGCGATTTCTTCTGGCTCTAAGATTCGGCCATCGAGCCACTCTTGTGCAGTTAACGTATCACCATTTCCAGTCCGCTTGATCCACACAAGTTTTGGTGCGATCCCTTCACGAGACAAAGCAGCCAACATCGGGGTGGTATTTCGTTTGATGAAAACGCGATCTTCATCACGATAACCGATATAGGTTTTTCCCGTATCACCCTTGATCGGTTGCACGCGCCAGTCACTATCCAACTGAAATTCCATTCCCAAGGCCCTCCCCTAGCATTTTAAACGTATTTCCTATTTTAGTCGGGGAAGGTCGCTTCGTCAAGAGCATGTATGTTCTTATTAGATTATTTTTCATTAAGATGCGACTGGACAGTTAATTGAATCGCTTCAATATAGGCGTCCAATAATTTTTTTGTCAACTTTCCAGGCATTCCGTCACCAATTTTTTGACTATCGATTTCTACGATCGGCATGATCTCTGCCACAGAACTGGTCTTAAAACATTCATCTGCAGCTAATAATACATCTTTTGTAAATGGTTCTTCGCATACTTCGATCCCGAATGTTTTAGCGATCTCGCGGATTTTTATTTTGGCTATGCCTGGTAATACAAGATTTCCATCAGGATGAGTGTACAATGTGTCATTTTTAACCATCCATAAATTAGAAGCTGAAGCTTCTGTCACGATACCATCACGGACTAAAACAGCTTCCTCATACCCATTTTGTTTCGCCTCATCTAAGGCGAGCAAATTACCTAATAAACTGATCGATTTGATATCACAATGCAGCCAGCGTTTATCTTCAACGAAACCCGCACGAATACCAATATTTTGTTTGGCCGCTGGGCGAGCAACTGCTTGGACATCTGCTATCAGTACTGGTGTGACTGCTTTTGAATCAGGAAAATCATGCAAACGCGGTTTGGCAACTCCTCGTGTCACTTGAAAATAGATTCGCGCATTATCTAAGCCGACTTCTCTAACTAATCGATGCAAACGTTGACTTAATTCAACACGTGTAAAAGGCAGTGTCATCCGAATTTTTTCCGCGCTGACCCATAAACGATCCAAATGCTCGTTTTCCATATACAAACAGCCATCATAGATGCGAATCACTTCATAAATCCCATCACCAAATTGATATCCGCGGTCTTCAAAATCAATCGCAACTTCTGAATCTTCGATTATTTGATCATTCCATAATACTTTCATCTATTAATCCTCCATTTTTTTTATACGTTTTGGGAGATATAGCCAGCTGAATAAACCAATCTCAACCAAGAGTACCACGAATAGAAGCAAACTTTGTTCAATCGATACTTGAACGAAACTGCACAATGCAAAAATAAATGCAGCTGCGAGTAATAAAATCCCCATTAATTTTTGTAAAGCTGCGCGTTTATATTTTGCTGCTACCGGATAAAGTTGTGTCGCGCCGATATAATCAAATTGACCATATAACGGGATCATTTGGAATCCGATCAAGTAAATAAACAACAGGGCGACCCCAACAATAAAACGAAAATCATTCAACGAAACCAATAATACCCCGCCAACAATTAATAAACGGAAAAATAAACTACCAAATTCTGCGCCGCGCAGAGCACCTCTTGCAAACAAATATAGATATGTATTTTCTTGTTTGAATGTGATGCGGGCTAAAAGTCCGTCGAGATATTTACGGCGGCGTACTTTCGCTTCGATTTCTGGCACATCAGTAAACAAATTGATAAATTGATAAATGCGATGCAAACGAGCATTTTCTCGTTCGATCATCTTGCTCCAATCAAGCAAACGCCCCTTTTCTTTGGTCAACACATAGAAAATAACGGCACTTGCCAATCCTAAAATCGTTCCAAAAATTGCTCCTAAATATAGACTGATAAAAATGACCCCGCCGCTGAGTAAAAACCAGCCAAACATTAATTTAAACGTTGAATTTTTTGTATTTTGGTAACATGCCAGACGCTGGATACGTAAATTAGCGAATTTCAAACTCCAAAGCATTGCTAAATAAATAAAAAAAGTTGAAAAGCCCACTTGATTAGTTAAAACGACTAAAGGTAATAAGGCTCCGCAAACTAGAAGTTCAATAAAAAAGGGAATCCCGATCGAATGACGCAATCCCTGAGAGAGATAGCTTCCCATTTCTTTTTCTTTCGGCAATAAGAACGTCATATCTGCTGGTTCGACCAAAGTAGCCAAACGTCCAAATGGTAAGATCGCCCACCAAATGACTCCAACGATTGGGAGTCCCCAGATAAAATCAGTCGGTAATGCTTTCAACAAATTTGAATAATAAAAAGCCAGACCGCCTACTAAAAATAGACATACCAAAACAAAATGATCATTGAAAACATAACGCATATACTTCATCATTTTCTTTTGGTGACGTTGGCGTCGCAAGCGAAAAAAATCAAGCATGTTCTTTCTCCTTTGTTAAAGCAATATAGATTTCATCTAATGACGAGTCTGGCAAATTGAATTCTTGTTGTAATTCTGCTAATGTCCCCTGGGCTCGGACTTCACCTTCGTGCAAAACAACAAAACGATCACAATATTTTTCTGCTGTCGCCAAGATGTGTGTCGACATCAAAATAGCTGCGCCTTGTTCTTTCATCGTTACCATCAATTCTAGTAGCGCATTGATCGCTAATGGATCTAACCCTAAGAAAGGTTCATCAATAATATAAAGACTTGGTTGGATCAAAAAGGCACACAAAACCATAACTTTTTGTTTCATTCCTTTAGAAAAATTGACCGGAAACCATTCCAAACGATTTTCTAAACGAAATGTTTTTAATAATGATTCTGCACGCTTCATCGCTTCATCTTTTGGAATGCCATAAGCCATCGCGGTTACTTCGATATGCTCACGCAATGTCAATTCTTCATATAATGAGGGTGTTTCTGGAATATACCCAATTTTTTTGCGGTAATTTTCTGGATCTTGTTGCAAGGTCACTCCATCGACCGTGATCGTTCCCTTTTGAGGCGTTAATAAGCCAATAATATTTTTTATCGTGGTTGATTTTCCGGCTCCATTCAAACCAATCAAACCGATCATTTCATTATTTTCGACAGTAAAGTTGATATCTTTTAAAACAGGCAAATGGCCATAACCGCCTGTAACATGCTGAATTTGTAAGCTCATCTTTTCCCCTCCGTTTTCTTAGTTAATATTATAGCAGAATCTTCAATTATTTTAATCTTCTACTGACCTTTTCGACGCACAAGTCTTGGAAGTTATGGTAAAGTTAAAGAAGAAATTTTGGTCGCAAAGGACGTTGTATCCTACGGCGATATAAAAAAATAACCCTCGATCTAAGAAAGGATGTTTAGCATGGAAGACTGCATTTTTTGCAAGATTATCAACCAAGAAATCCCTAGTTACAAAATTTATGAGGATGAAAAAGTATATGCCTTTTTAGATATCTCTCAAACAACAAAAGGACATACACTTGTTGTCCCTAAAACACATGTGACCGATATTTTTGAATACGACGAAGAGCTGGCCGCTGATGTTTTTGCACGTATCCCTAAAATTGCTCGCGCATTAGAAAAAGCTTTTCCTGAAATGGACGGATTGAACATCTTAAACAATAATAGAGAGTTGGCTTATCAATCGGTTTTCCACTCACATGTTCATCTAGTTCCACGTTACGATAAAAAAGATGATTTTTCGATCCACTTTGGCAATCATGCAGAACAATATACTGCTGAAGAAATGCAAACGATCATGGATAAAATCAAAGAGCAGGTGAAATAAATGGGCTTTTTCAAAGGAATTTTAGTTGGTGCCGGTATTGGAACCTTGAGCGGCCTGTTATTAGCGCCGCGCAAAGGTGAAGATACCCGTGACAAATTAATCAGCAATACACGAGAATTGGTTGAGTTAACCGATGCTTTGAATGATAATCTGACCGATTTTCGTCGATCATTAGTCACATTGAAAGGAACCTTTGATACTTTAGTTCCTGCTTTCAAATCTGGTGTTGAAAAAGATGTTGAAGATTTTCGCTTTCAAGCCGAACCACGGATTCAACAAATTCAAGAACAATTAGAAAAAATCAATCAAGCCCTTCCCCAAATGGAAGAACATACAACAATCAAAAATGGTCGTTTTTCTTTGAATCGTCCAAATGATCCAAAATAATTTTATTTAGTTCTGCTTAAGGAATTGTGCCTTTAGTGTGAATTTTCTCGGAAACTATTTTTAATCACTTTCTTTTGCATTTTTAGGTATGGTATAGTTGAACAGGAATAACGAACGTATGAAAATTTAATTTAGGAGTTGTAACACAGACATGAAGAAAAAAATATTATTAGCTGCTGCTGGATTATTCAGCGTAGTAGTCCTAGGTGCTTGTTCAGGAAGTTCAAGCCAAGAAATCGCAACAATGAAAGGCGGTAAAATCACCGTCGAAGACTTCTATAATGAAGCCAAGAAAGAATCAACCAATCAAAGTTTGGTTCGTAATATGATCATCTATAAAGTGTTTGAAAATGCTTATGGCGATAAAGTAACCGACAAACAAATCGATAAGGCTTATGACGAACAAAAAGAATCATTAGGCGACAGCTTTGACTCTCAATTAAAATCTGCCGGTTATACAACTAAAACATTCAAAGCTTACTTAAAACAATCATTGGCTTTCCAAGAAGGCCTAAAAGCCCATGTTAAAATTACGGACAAAGATTTAAAAACGGCTTGGGAATCATTCCATCCAGAAGTAACTGCTCGTATTATTCAAGCAAGCAGCGAAGATGATGCAAAAGCAATCAAAAAACAATTAGATGATAAAGGTGATTTCGCAAAAATCGCAAAAGAAAAATCACAAGATTCTGCTACTAAAGCAGATGGTGGGAAAATCAAGTTTGATTCTCAAACATCAAGTGTTCCTTCTGAAGTCAAAGAAGCAGCATTCAAATTGAAAAATGGAGAAGTATCTGACGTTATTTCAACAACAGACTCTTCTACTTACCAAACAAGCTATTACATTGTCAAAATGGAGAAAACTTCTTCTAAGGGCAATGACATGGATAAATACAAAAAAGAATTGAAAAAAATTGCCGAAGATACTCAAATGGCTGACCAAACATTCACTTCTGAAGTTATTGCTAAAGAATTGAAAAAAGCCAACGTTAAGATCAAAGACGATTCATTCGAAAATATTCTATCAGATTTCTTAACGACAAATAGTTCTTCAAGTGCAGCAACAAGTACTTCTTCAAGTAAAAAAGCAGAAAGTACTTCTTCAACTGAATCAAGCACTGAAGCTACCGATTCAAGTACTGCTTCAACTGATTCTTCAAACTAAGCATGAAAAACGAAGGGGAATTCCAAGCGGAGTTCCCCTTTTTTTGTTATTCATGCTACAATAAGTCGAGAATACTTTATAGGAGAATAGGTGAAAAAATGAAATCATTTGCCTCTAAAGAAGCAGAAAAAGATTATTATGAACACGAAGCCGACGAAGCAGAATTTGTCGCTTGGTATAAAGAACAAGAGCACCCTGAATATGATAAACCTTCAGTGACTGTTGATATCGTCATCATGGGGTATAACAAAGAAGAAGACCAACTAAAGATCTTATTGATTCAACGTCGGGGAAATCCTTACCGTAATTCCTGGGCCCTACCTGGTGGTTTTGTCGAAAGAGACGAATCGACCAATGATAGTGTCCGTCGAGAAACTGCTGAAGAAACTGGACTTACGATCGAACGAAAAAATGTCGAACAACTTCATACATTCAGTTCCCCAAATCGTGACCCTCGTGGCTGGGTCATCACAGTCAGTTATTTAGCTTTTATCGGACAAGTACCGCCAACTGCTGGCGATGACACGCAAGATGCGCGTTGGTTCAATATGGAACGTCATGGAGAAACGCTCTATCTTACTAGTGACGATGATATCTCGATTGAGATCGACTTAGTCACTGGTAAATCGATTGGTAAAGATACATTGGCATTTGACCATAATGAAATTATCCGTAAAGCTTTCAACCGTGTCGTTAACAAAATGGATCATGAACCGTTGATCTTACAAGTTTTGGGTGAAGAATTCACTATTACAGAAGCTCGAAAAGTCTTCGCAAAATTTTTAGGCGTTGATTTTAAAACCGTTGACCATTCAAATTTCAAAAAAGCAATGCTTCAGTATTTTGATGAGCTTGGTGAACGACCTGTCGGGATCGGACGTCCCTCTAAAATTTACCGCTTAAAAGATGAGCTTGGTGAAAAGAAATAAATTTATTAAAAAAATGAAATTTTCACTTACAGCAAAATAAAAAATATACTTACAATAGAATGAATAAAAAAGGACTCACATAATAATATGTGGGTCCTTTTTGACTTTATTTTGCAGCTTCTTTTTTCATTTGTTTGCTACGAAGTTGTCCGCAGGCAGCATCGATATCTGTCCCATGTTCTTTACGAACGACACAATTAATTCCGTTCTTTTTCAAGACATCATAAAAACGTAGAACATCTGCTTTTGAACTACGAGAATACTGATCGTGTTCACTTACAGGATTATACGGAATCAAATTAACGTAGACTAATTTTTTCTTGTCTTTCATCAAATCCGCTAGTTCTTGTGCATGTTCAGGACGATCATTTACTCCTGACAGCATAATATATTCAAACGTTACTCGGCGATTGGTTTGTTCGATATAAAAATCAACAGCAGCCATCAATTTTTCAATCGGGAAACTACGATTAATTCGCATAATAGATGAACGCACTTCATTATTTGGGGCATGCAATGAAATCGCTAAGTTTACTTGTAAACCATTCTCAGCAAATTTTCTGATTTTTGGTACCAAACCACTAGTAGAAACAGTGATATGACGAGCACCGATAGCCATCCCCTTATCATCATTGATGACATGAAGAAAGTTCATAACATTATCATAATTGTCAAATGGTTCACCGATTCCCATTACTACTACATGTGAAACACGTTCATCTTCTGCACGTTCATCAAAATAATGTTGAACTAGCATGATTTGAGCAACGATTTCCCCAGCAGTCAAATCCCGTTGTTTTTTTAATAAACCTGAAGCACAGAATGTACAACCGATATTACAACCGACTTGTGTAGTAACACAAACAGACAAACCATATTCTTGGCGCATCAAAACGGTTTCGATCATTAAATGATCTGGTAATTCAAACAAATATTTTACTGTTCCATCGCTTGCTTCTTGTACAACAAGTTGTTTTAACGGATTGATGATAAAATTTTCTTCCAATAAAGCAATTGTTTGTTTTGAAATATTACTCATCTCTGAAAATTCAGAAATGCGTTGACGATACAGCCATTCCCAAACTTGTGTTGCGCGAAATTTTTTCTCTCCGTGTTCAATAAACCACTCGACTAATTCTTCTCTTCTCAAACCATAAATTGAGGGTCTTTCCAAGGTGATTCCTCCTAATTCATTTCAACGTACTTAATTTATAGGACTTTTCTAATTAAAATACATCACCGAAAAAATGATGCTCCTATCTCGTACCCATGAACCGTCTTTCGTGAAAAACGTTCAAGATATTCGTTACATACTATAACCGATTCAAAAAGATAAAACAATCAACTTTGAAAAAAAGAAAAAAATAGCCTAGATTTCTCTAGACTATCTTAACTATTCATCCAATGGATTCTCAATTTCTTCTTCAGCTTTTTGTAGTAAAACTTCTCGTGGTTTGCTTCCTGTCGATGGTCCGATCACGCCATGTTCTTCCAATTCATCTACGATCCGAGCAGCTCGATTATAACCGATTCGGAAACGACGTTGTAAGAGTGAAATACTTGCTGTCTGCATTTCGATCACTAGTGATTTTGCATCTTCATAAAGTTCATCCTGCGGTGTTTCTGATGGTGAAGAAGTAGTTTCTTCTGTCGGCATCATTTTTTCTTCATAATGAGCCTCTTGTTGATCAGAAACGAAGGTTACTAATTCTTCTACTTCATGATCTGAGATAAAGGCTCCTTGAACACGAATTGGTTTGTTCTCGCCCATCGGTAAGAACAGCATATCTCCTCGACCTAATAGTTTCTCAGCCCCGTTGCCATCAATGATCGTCCGGGAATCTGTTCCGCTTGAAACAGCAAAGGCGATGCGTGAAGGTACGTTCGCTTTGATGATCCCTGTGATGACATCGACACTTGGTCTTTGCGTAGCCAAAATCATATGAATTCCAGCCGCCCGAGCCATTTGTGCTAAACGAATGATTGCATCCTCAACTTCGTTACTTGCTACCATCATCAAATCAGCTAATTCATCTACGATCACCACAATGAATGGTAAAATAGGACGGTTTTGTCCATCTTCTAAATTCTTTTGAATTACTAATTCATTAAACCCTGTAATATTCCGAACACCGGTAGCAGCAAATTTTTCATATCGTTCTTCCATTTCTTGAACAACCTTTTGCAATGCTTGGGCAGCTTTTCTTGGATTAGTAACTACAGGAGTCAATAAATGGGGGATCCCATTATAAACATTTAGTTCAACCATTTTGGGATCGATCATCATTAATTTCACTTCATTTGGTTTCGCTCGCATCAAAATACTCGCAATAATTCCATTGATTGCTACAGATTTCCCACTACCAGTTGATCCAGCAATCAATAAATGCGGCATTTTAGTTAAGTCGGCAGTTCGTACTAACCCAGAAATATCTCTTCCTAATGGGACTTCTAAAATTTTATCTGGGTGATTTGGTTGTGCCTCGATAATATCCCGGAAAGAAACCGTGCTGACTGTACTATTAGGCACTTCAATCCCAATCAATGATTTCCCAGGGATTGGTGCTTCCATTCGGACATCTTTTGCCGCTAAAGCCAGAGCAATATCATCCGTCAAATTGACAATTTTACTAACTTTGACTCCGACAGCTGGCTGGACCTCAAATTTTGTAACCGCTGGTCCTAAGCTAGCTTTGACTACTTTAGCATCGACACCAAAACTATTGAATGTCTTTTCCAATACTTTGATATTTTGTTCGATTTTTTTATATTCATCACTTTGATCTGCCGCCGGAATCGAATCTAACAAAGTTGAAGGCGGTAATTGATAATCATGATCTTCTGGTTCCGCACTAATTTCAAATTCTAAATCGCCAGGGTCATCGATATCTTCTTCGTCAAATTTTGGTTCCAGTGTTTTGTTTGGTGTGGCTAATGGTTCTAGGTTTTCCTGAAATCCTTCAATGGGAACCAAGGTCATTTGTTCCGGTGTTTTTGCAATTGGTTCTCGCTCCACAGGAATTTCTTGACTTTCCTGTGCTAATTGTTCCCCCGCACTCATCGTATGTGCTTGATTTTTTTCTCGTTCAGCCGCTCTTGCATCCATTTTTGCTTGTTCCATCGCTTGTTTTTCTGCCTTAGCTTGAGCTTTTTGAACTTGCTGCGCTTGACGCGCTTCTTTTTTAGCTATGCGTTCAGCTTTTTTCTCATCAGATTCCGAGAATTTTTCTTGGACCATTTCAGAAAAATCAGCCAGATAATCAACTACTTGATTAAATTCTAATAGACTAAACAAGAAAATGCCTAACATTAAAAGCAAGACTGCAATCAGATAACTCCCAACTTGTGAAACTAAAAAGTGTGTCAAGCCATATAAAGTGCCGCCCAGCATCCCGCCGCCAACGTTTTGCGTGATGCGATTCCCTAAGAAATCCGTCATCAATAGATCCCAAGTCGTTTTTAATATATTCGGGTCTTTATCTTGAACATTAGCAAATAAGTGCGCATGCATCAGTAATAAAATTCCTAAATAAAAGAAGCCCACACCCGCTAAACGACGTGGTTTCGACAAACGCAAACTTGTATTTTTTATTACTAATAACACGCCATACATAGCTAACACTATCGCTAAGAACTGATAAGTATTTCCACCGATCATTCGTAAAACATTTGCAATTAAATTTCCTAAAAAACCTAAGTTAAACAAGGAGAAAAATGCAAACAGAATAAATAAAAGTCCCATGCCGATAATCAAGCGCTGTTCTTGTAGTTGTTTTTGTTTTTTTGTTTTTCTTTTTTTCTTTGTACGCTTTTTCTGCGCCATGCTATCCCTCTTTCCATTCTGTCTTATTATACAAAAAAAAGAAGGCGAACAAAAGTTTTGTTCGCCTTTTCTTGATTAATCTTTCGGTAATGTTAACTCTTCACCAAACCATTTTTTTGAAATCTCAGCATATTGGCCATCCTCTTGAAGTTTTTTGAAGGCACTATTGATTTTTGAAATCAATTCCTTATCACCCTTGCGTGCACCAACTGCAAAATCTTCATTCGTAAAACCGACATTGAAAATATTAAAATTATCCATTTTATTGGCTTGTTTCAAGTAATAATCTGCATAAACTTTATCAATCAGCAATCCATCGATCCGGTTGTTTTCTAGGTCGATCATCGCTTCATTGAAACTTGCATATAGCGTCGCATCATTGTCTTTCACATTATCTTTCAAGACATCTGCTTGGTTGTTGAAAGCTTCATAACCTGAAGAACCTTCTTGAGCTCCTAATACTTTGCCTTTCATACCTTTAGCATCAGTAATACCGCTATCTTTTTTCGTTACTAAAACTTGTTCGTTTTGAGCATATGGATCACTGAAAAGTACTTTCTTTTCACGCGATTTTGTTACAGTATAACCATTCCAAATTAAGTCGATCGTGCCATTATCTAATTCATTTTCTTTCATTGACCAATCGATGGGTTGAAATTTCGCTTCAATGCCATATTCTTTAAAAACAGCTTTAGCTAAGTCAACATCGAAACCAACGATCTTACCATCATCATCTTTGAAACCCATTGGTACGAAAGTATCATCCAAACCGATCGTTACTTTTTTATCTTTTTCGATCGTTTTCCAGCTATTTGTGTCGCTGGCTTCTTTTTTGCTACCACAAGCCGCCAAAGTTACTATTGCTGCGACTGCTACCATTCCCAAAACAAATTTTTTCATTTTCATACGAAATTCCTCCTATTGAATTGATTGGTTTATTTAATTGGTTCCACTTTTAATAATTTGTCGCCGATTTCTTCTGCAAAGACCAAATCATGGGTAACCACGATTTGAGTCACACCATCTGCTTTCAATTCTAAAATCAAGTTGGCCACTTGCTGACGTAAAGCTGGATCTAATGCACTTGTTGGTTCATCATACGCTAAGACTTTAGGATTCATTGCCATTGCCCGTGCAATAGCTAAACGCTGCTTTTGCCCACCTGAAAGTTGGTACGGATAATTGTTCAAGAGTTCTTCGATCCCTAAAAGTGCAGCAAGATGATTGGCTTTTGCCAGATATGTTTCTTTATCTTGTTTCAAAACCAAACGTGGTCCGATCGTAATATTGTCTAAAACACTTAAATGTGGAAACAATTGAAAATCTTGGAAGACTACCCCAACAACTTGTTCCTGTTCTTTTGTCGAAGTTGGATCAAAAGGTTTTCCATCTAATAAAAAGGTTCCGCTATCTGCTGATTCTAGTCCGGCTAAAGTTCTTAATAGCGTTGTTTTTCCTCCACCAGAAGGTCCGACAATCGCTAAAATTTGTCCATCTGGAATCACTAAATCTAAATTATTGATTACTTTTTTGTCACCAAAAGATTTGTTTACTTGTTTTAATTCGATCATTTTCTTCACCAACCTAACGATAATAGTTCAAACGATTTTCTAATTGTTTCAAGATTACTGATGTCACACCAGTCAAAACTAAATAAATAATGGCGACACCAAAAAGTGGTAATAATGTGGTGTCTCTTTCCATCGCAATTTTACCCGCACGCATAACATCTGATAAACCAAGGATGTAAACTAAAGAAGTATCTTTAACTAAATTAATTACTTCATTTCCTACAGAGGGTAAAACAATTTTAGTTACTTGCGGAATAATAATTCGAGTGATCGTTTGGATCGGTGTTAAACCGATAACTCGAGAAGCTTCATATTGTCCCACTGGAATCGATTGAATTCCACCACGAAATATTTCAGCATAATAAGCAGCGTAATTTAATACAAAAGCAAAAAGTGCGGCATCGAAACGATCAAAGATGATCCCGACTAATGGCAATCCGTAAAAAACAAAAATCAATTGCAACAGCAAGGGAGTTCCTCGCATGATCCAAACATACAATTGCAAGATCCATTTTAAAGGCTTGAAGCGGCTTGCTAATCCAAAGGATAGTAAAATTCCTAAAGGTAACGAGCCTAAAATCGTATAAGCAAATAATTTCAGTGTGGTCGATGCCCCTTGTAGTAATTGTGGCATAACATTGATCAAATAATCCATTCTAACATCCTCCTACATTCTATGAACCAATTTCAGTTCGATCATTTTTACTCAATCTAGTATTTGTTGTGTTTCCTTATCCTTTTAAATAAACGAAGATATAAAAAAAGTCCTCTGGTATCACTTACCAGAGGACGTCAAATACGTGGTTCCACCTCATCTTTGTTCTCTTCTCGCAAAAAGAACCTCAATGGGTCAGTGATCCAATCGAAGGTATAAAAAAATCCTTTAGTCGCTAGGACTAAAGGACGTAATTACGTGGTTCCACCTTTTTTTATCGTCGTCTCACAACGAACGATCTCAACTGGTCAATCTGACCTCTGCGCTAACGGGCTCTACCGGACCAGCCTACTCGCTTCAGCTGATCGACTCAAAGATGTGGTTCACAATTAACTGTTGCCTCTTCTCACCGTCCAGAGACTCTCTGAAAACAAATCAATCATTACTCTTCTTTTCATTGTCGTTTGATTAAGTTGTTTCATACTTTACACGCATCAGCCGATTTTGTCAACTAATACTTTCATCTTTTTTTCATTTAAATCAAATTTAATTTTTAGGAACAAATTGGAACTTCGTCCATGGTTTCAAAAAATCTAACATAATCAATTCTTCTTTCGGAATTTTCCCAACTAGATTCTTACGTGGATCACGATGTGGTTCTAAGACGATCTGCAATTCATTTTTATACTTGCCAAATTCATCGTTTCCTACGACTACATCGCCGATTTGAAATTCTTCGGTATTATCATGGACTGGGTTTTCGATGTCTTTATATTTTACTCGAACCATAGTCGAACGAACAGCCATCGATGTAATATCTCCCCGGCGAAAATGTTTTTTATCTGCTACGATCTTATGTTCAATCTCCGTTGCAGCTGGAGTAAATTCGATTCCTAAGCTTACTTTATAGCGATCGACTGCTGCTACTCTTTCAAGCTCTTCATCCGAAGCATAGGCATTACCAATAATCACCGTATCGATCAATCCGGTTGCAAAAAGATGTCTTGTTTGTAAATCGATCGGCAAATGACGATGCATCTCTAATGTTGGCAGACCATCATTGACATCCCAAGGTCCATATTGTGCTTCATGACTTGTGACGAAAGCAGCTGTTTTGATCCCATGACCTTTGAAACGTTCACTACAACTGATAAAGAAATCATAAGGTAACGCTGAACCTTCTTGCGGATAAAAGTTGTGGCAGCCGTAAATGAATGGCTCATTAGCTTCATAGGATAAAATATTGTCTAAGTAAGCAACATTATTACTCATGTTCAATTCAATCGCCAAACCTTCTGGATTGTAGCTTAGCATTGCTTCTTTGTTCCCATCAAACCCTTCATCCAAACGAATTCCTTCTGCCCCTAATTCGGCAAAAAAACTTAAATCATCATAAGAGATTTCTAAATCATCAAAAATTGAAGGCGCGATATCCAAAATTGTTTCAAAGCCTAAATTTTTGGCATAATGAATAATGTCACCAAATTTTTCGCTAACTTTTTCTTTGCCTTCTGTCACTTCCAACATACTCATAAAAATTCTTGAATAGCCTAACTTGGCCGCTTTTTCGATATACGTACGATCGGCTTGCGGGTCGCTATGATCTGGATAAATAGAAATGCCTAATTCACGCTTCATTAATTTATTTCCTCCTCAATTCTTTGATTTATTCTATTAATTTGACAATCCATTTTGTTCAGCCACTTCTTTGAACCAGTGACCAGATTTTTTGATAGTCTTGATTTGAGTATGGATATTATTTGAAATAAACCCATAACGATTTTTATAAGAATTTAACCATGACCAGCAATCGATCGGAGTCCACATATGATAGCCAAAACAATTTGATCCTTCTTCGATTCCCTTATGCAACCATTCCAAATGTTCTTGAACGAAATCGATTCGATAATCATCTTCGATCATTCCCTCAGCATTTTTGAAACGTTCTTCATGCGAGACACCCATCCCATTTTCAGAGACATACCACGGAATATTTTTATAATTTTCTTTGATATTTACTGCAATATCATACAGAGCTTTCGGATAGATTTCCCAACCACGATCTAGGTTTACCCGACGACCAGGCATATCATATGCATCGTAATAACGATCTGGCATCCATTCGCCCACAGAATTCGGTGCAACATCAGGTGCTTTGACTCTATTTGGATGATAGAAGTTCACGCCTAGAAAATCGACTGTGTTTGCTTTTAAAACGGCTTTTTCTTCATCGGATGTCTCCCACAATACTTTGTCTTTCGTTAGCAACTCTTCTAATTCAATTGGAAAATGGCCATAAATAGCTGGTTCTAAAAACATTTTATTGTTCCATAATTCAGCAATACGAGCTGCCTCTTGATCTTCTGGCGCTTCGGAAGCCGCATAAGTCGGAGTTAAATTTAAAATCGTTCCGATTTGAGCATCTTTAAGATCTAATTTCCGAAAAGCTTCGATTGCTTTAGCTGAAGCTAGATTTAAATTGTACGCCACTTGGACAGCTTTTTTTCCATCGACGATATTTGGATAATGGAATTGGAATAAATACTCTCCCTCAACTACTACCATCGGTTCATTATGAGTTGCCCAATATTTTACTCGGTCACCAAATAACTCAAAACACTTTTTGGCAAACCCAACATAAAGGTCAACTACTTTTTTTGACTCCCAACCACCATATTTATCATACAGTTCCACGGGTAAATCAAAGTGATGCAAATTCATTACAGGTGTCATACCTTCTGCTAACATTGCATCGATGACGTTGTTATAAAAATCGACGGCTTCTTGATTGACACTATTCGTTTCTAAGTCATCGATCAACCGGCTCCATTGGATACTTGTTCGTAAACTATTCATTCCAATCGAATGCATCATTTGAATATCTTCTTTATAGCTGTTATAAAAGTTCGAGGCAACATCTGGACCTACTTGATTATGAAATTTTTCAGGTTCGATCTCGAAGTGGTAATCAAATACATTAGCATGCTTTTTATTGAAACGCCCTTCACTTTGAGGACCTGAAGTGGCGGCACCCCACCAAAAATTCATTGGAAATTTTTTCATTACTGATTCTCCTAATCTGTGTGATAAATTTTGATAAAAAATAGAAAGGGGTTAGGGATCGTATGATCCTTAACCCCTCAGTCATTCCTTAAATTTCAGTTCCTTTTTTCAATTCTTGTCTAGTAGACAAGATAACAAATGGAACATACATAACAATTGAAATCACTAAGTTAACAGCGGCTAAAATAGCTCCTGATACGCTTTGAGTTGCTAAGAACCCACCAATGATTGGAGGTGTTACCCATGGCGGCATAACAGTCGCAGCCGGTACCCAACCAAAACTTGTTGCAAAGTAAGCAGTCGTTACACAGACCATCGGAGTTAAGATAAATGGAATAAACATGATCGGATTCAATACCAGTGGTAATCCAAACATCAACGGTTCATTGATATTGAAGATACCTGGTGCTGCAGCTAAGTTGTTTACAACCATGAATGGTTTGTTTCGACGGCCAACTAAATAAATCGCAATGATCAAACCGATTGTTACCCCTGTACCACCCATATTTACAAATGAATCGATAAATGGTTTGTTGACGATATACGGTGCTGATTGACCAGCTGAAAGTGCTGCATTGTTTGCTTCAATTGCTGGAGCATTGATCGCTTGCATGAATGGATCGATCATGTTGGCACCATGTAAACCGAAGAACCATAAGAATGGTGTGATGAATGCGATCAATAAGGCAGACCAATAAGAATTAGCTAAACTCATAAATGGCTCTTGAACTGCTCCATAGAAGGCTGCAAACATATCTTCTACACCAAAACCAGCAATAATTGCTGCAATCAAACCAAAAATTGAGATCGTGATCATCGCTGGGAATAATGATGCGAATGAACGTGCAACTGCTGGCGGAACGCCATCAGGCATTTTAACAACTAATTTTTCATTACCAACTAAGCGAGTAAAGATTTCAGCAACAAGGATACCAACGATTAAAGCTACGAATAAACCAGATGAATTCATTCCGCTAAGCGCTGCACCCAAAGTAAAGAATGAAGCAACTGATACAACACCAGTTCCAACAGGATCTTTATCATAACCGCGAGCTAAATTGTAAGCCACCAAGAAAGCGATAAAGACTGAAAGGACACCGAATGTTCCGTTCCAAACAGCTCCACCGAAGCCTTTCCAAGCCTCGCCGCCAAAAATACCATTCATTAAGTTTTGGAAAGCTGGAATCGGCAAGTTATTTAACATTACCGCTAACGCCCCTAAGATCATCAACGGCATCGTTACTGTAAATGAATCACGGATGGCTACTAAGTGACGCTGGTTCCCAATTTTTGATGCATGTGGGATAAAGTGTTTTTCCATAAAATTGACAAATCTATCCATTTTTTAAATTCCTCCTAAAGTTTTCTCAAAAATAATCATAAAAATTTTGTTTTCCGTTTGGAATCAAAGGCGAAGTAATTTCTTTCGTCGTCATTACTTTCCCTAGAAAAATTCCTTCTGACAATGTCAGATCACCTAATAGTAATTCGCTCCAACCATGAATCGATGCTTTGATTGCTCCTGCTTGGTTTACTTTTTTACAAGTCCCTTGGCTGATAAGCCAGCTTCCAACATTCCACGGACATTCTCTATCTTCAGCTACCTCTAAAATAATTTCATTTTGGATAATTGGCATTTTAGAAAATAATTGCTCAATATCAATAATTCGACTCATCATATAAGGTTTAATAGTAATTGAAATAACTGATTGTTCAGAAAAACACCGCTCAATGCATTCGTGCATCGGTGCATGATAAAGAAAATCCTTAAATGATGACACATGGGCTTTTAAATAAGTCAATAACTTGCGTAAGCCAAAAACCTCTTCATAAGCGAGCTCGTCTACTAATAAAGTTTCTCCTTGCATTCGGTAAATAAGATAACCGCATGCTTGATCTTTTTCATCGTATGCCACAGCGTAAAAACGCTGTGCGTAATAGCTATCTAAACGATCCCACCACCAATCTTCACGAATCACTGTACCAACTTGCTGTTGTTTTAGTAATCGTTGGTAGATCGATTGAATAACCGGTTTCATTTGATGCCAAGATCCACGTACGATTCGGCCTTTTTTCTCACTTGATAAAAACGTAAAGGCTGCTGCTGGTATCTCGTAGATTTTTTGTTTACTGGTTACTTCATAGCCAAATTGTCGATAGAATGCTTCGGAAAAAGGCGCTAATTGTGAAACTGCAACTTCTTGTTGATGCAAATCAGCTAAAAGTTCTGACATGATCGTACTGATTCCGCCTTTTCCGCGATATTCAGGATAACTTGCTACATAACCAATGCCCGCCATTTTTGCGGTTTGATCAAATACTTGAATCTCAAAATGATTAGCCATCACTAAATTTGTCAGTTGTCTATCTTGATAAACACCATAGCAGTCTGCATGAGCATACCGAGACAAAAAAAGTGAATCATCAATGATCGGCTGTTGCTTTTGAAATGCGTACTCAATCAAATTCGTGATATTTTCTAATGTTTCATGATCGCGAACTAACTTCACGAAATCACTTCCTATTCATTCCCTAAGCGTTCATAAATTTCTACCACTTCAGTTGCTAAATCTTTAAATGTAATACTAGTCATTAAATGATCTTGGCTGTGAACTGCTAGCAATGTGACATTCATTGGATTGCCGCTCGCTTCTTCAGTTAATAGACCCGTTTGTGAATGGTGGGCTTCAACTAATGCTTGATCAGCAGCTTCCAGCTTTTCTTTTGCTAATACAAAGTCTCCTGCTTTAGCCGCTTGAATCGCTTCCATTGCATCGCTTTTGGCATTTCCAGCATTGATGATCAACCCCATCACTGCTTCTAGTTGTTCTTGCGTCATCGTATCACTCATTTGTCGATCTCCTTATCCGTTTATTTCATTAGATTAAGGGCTGTATTCAAAACAGCTTCGCCGTTCATCATGCCATAATCTTTCATATCGATTACATCTACTGGAATACCTTTTGGTTCTAATTTAGTTTCAAATTGATTTTTCATGAAACGAACTTGAGGACCTAATAATAGAACATCCACTGGTTTATCCGTATCTTCTAATTTAGTATCTGCTTCTGAAGCTGATACTGCAAAAATATCTGATTCTAATCCTTGTGCTTCCGCAGCTTTTTCCATTTTAGTTACTAATAAACTTGTACTCATACCTGCTGCACAAACTAACATAATTCTTTTCATAACGAACACTCCTTAATATTTTATTGTTCACTTTATATAAAGCAATTGCCGTGCCAATTTTAACGTTGCACAGAAAGCGTTATGATAAGGTTTTCAAAATACACACAAAAAAACTTGGATTACACACTGTGTAATCCAAGTTTTACGCGATTGTCCACTAACGTTTTAACAATGTACGCAATATCGTCTTCTGTAAAGCGTACACCAAATTGATTTTCGATCAACGTCAATTTAGACGCGACTTGATTGAAAAAGAGAATATTTTCTTGATGGAAACATTTTACATCATCAAAGAGTGGCCGATCTTCTTCTTTTTTTATTTTATCGACTAAAAAGGCGATGTGGATACTCAACGCTTGCATCGCAGTATTTTCAATAATCAATTCATTGTCTCGCCGAATAAATTTTAGGACATCCTCGATCATCAAAAATAATGTTTTGACGTCTAGCTCGGGCGTAAAATTCTTTGTCAATGAATCGACCATTTCTGGCAGTGTGATCGTACTGCCGATCAAATCTTGAAACTCTAAAATCTTATTACGTTTAAATAGATCCATCGCAGGGATAAAAGGAATCTTTTGATAATGGATTTCCATCGTCCCGATGATCGCTACGATATCTTTATGCGTCACTAACTGGTCGATCCGATGCTTGAAGCTTTCTCGTTCTAACGACTGCATTTGAATCACTTCGTATTCATCCAAATTAACGATTTGCGAAACAACTTCATTCAATCGTTTAGAAACTCCTTCACCAGTAAAGCAAGCAACGATGATCACTTTTTTCTTATCTTTCTTAACTGGCTCCTCGAGTCGGACCATCGTTTGGAACATTGTCATCACACTAGTATAAATTTCTTCTAATGATCGGCCTAACGTAGCCAATCGCAAACTTTCCAAGACCAACATCGTACTAGCCATCGAGATCACGCGTGTTCGAATCCCCATTTCATGAAAAATCAAGTTCCCAAAATTATTAGGAGAACCCATATCCGTCATCAAAATGATTCCCTCGCTGAATTCTTCTCGTTGTTGTTGAATATAATTTTTGATTTGACTATACATGGTCTCCGTTCCGACTGTCAGGGGCATATTAAAAGCAAAACCTTTAGTAGTTCCTAATAATTCTTGGACGGTTTCCAACATACTAGAAGCGGTTGATTTACCATGCATCACCACTAAAATCGCAACTTGCCGTTCATCGATTTTTTGTTTCTCATGGTTATCCATTGTTAAAAACATCGTAATAAAGCCAATCTCATCCAATGGAATCATAATATTATAGGACTCTTCGATCCGATTTGAAAATTCGATCGCGATTTGAAATTCTTTTGAATAATTGCGGCGGATATCATTTAGATTTGGATGTGAAATAAATTGATTCCCCCGGATACGCTCGATTGTCGAATTGATATGCAAAGCAAAAGCAAAACGAACTTTTTCATCGTACTCGCGTTTCATTCGCTTCGCCGCAAAATCATAAAGTTCATTGACTAGCTTCCAAAGATCATCTGAAATGATCTCGCGATAGGCATTCGTATGCGACAATTCTTCCACATAATTTTCAAAATATTGGTCCACGTCATCAGAGATCAATTCTTCTAGATCGATTTCTGATAAGTTTTCCCGTCCTAGTTTTTCAAGTTTATACGTGATTGAATGATAAACTTCCATATCTTTATTTGGGTCTTGACCCCAAACCACTTCCTCCGTCCCTGGCTTTAAGGTCAAATAAAGGTTTCGTTTATCCATAAAAGGCAGCATCGCATCTTGTACATCATTCATTCGCAAAAGGCCCTTTTGAACCACTAATGGCAAGTCTTCCTCAATGATCATCAGCTTTTCTGAATCATTGCTCGTTTGATGGTGCAGAAAAGCTTTGGCACAAACCAGCTTTAAATCACGTTTTAGTTGACCAATATTTCCTTCAGCTTGATACAGTAAAAAAGCTAAGAGACTACGTTTGTCGATCGCGATTTCTTGCATCAACCGATTGGCTTCTTGTTGTAAAAACTCCTTGATGATCGCTAATCGTTCATCCAATGAACGCTCTGCCAAGGATGGCAATTCTATTTGCATCGGAATCCTTCGATTGAATGTCGACAAGAATGTCGAACTCGTTTCGGTGGTCGCTCCGATGATTTGGACCGAGGCCTGTTTTTCTTTTCCATCACCTAAAGAACGAAAAGTACCCTTATCAATAAAAGTAAATAACATTTCTTGACCTTCAGGCGGTAAACGATGGATCTCATCTAGAAACAAAATACCACCATCAGCTTTTTCCATCAGTCCTTCGCGGTTTTCTTCTGCACCAGTAAAGGCACCACGCTTTACACCAAATATATGACCATAAAGTAATTGAGGGTTTTGCGCATAATCTGCACAGTTAAAGGTGATAAAAGGTGCGGTCTCAGCTAAAACGTTTGCTGAAACAGCAAAACGATACATGCATTCTGCAAACATTGTTTTTCCGGTTCCCGTTTCACCAAAAATAATGGTGTGTAATCCCCGCGGCGGGTATAAAATTGCTGCTTTTGATTTTTGAATTTGACTTTTCAGTGATTCTTCACGTCCGATCAAATTATCAAAATTAATATGTGTTTCAGCTGTTACACTGGCAATTTGGAATTTAACTGGACGGCCATCGATTTTTTTTACGCGACCTTCTTTCGTTAATTCATTCAGGTAACGGCTAATGTTCGTACGGTCAACATTCATCTGATCTGCTAATGTTTGTGCTGTTTGTTCGTTCGGATTTGACTTTAAAATTTCTAGCACTTCATCTTTTCTTGACTTCACTACAATCCCTCCCGAAAGATACATAAACCGTTTTCATTGTACCTTTTTTTAATTTATATTTCTATAGCTTAGTTGCTTAGCGAAAAGGCTGTAGTAATATTTTCTAATATTTCCGCAATTTCTTTTTTAGAGACATCACAAGTTAGATAGTGTTCCAATAGCCCCATTAACCCGTGCGTAAAAAAGATAGCCGTCAATTCTGGTACATCAACTAATTGCTGGCTTAAATATTCCAATTGTACATGCGCAAAAAAACCTTGTTTATCCGCCTTGAACAATTTACTTAATCGTTCTCTATGGTGATCCACATACTCAAAGGTTCGCTCAATCTTTTGTTGATTATTGTTTCCTCCATTTGCTTCACAATAATGGATCAATTCATCCATTTCATGTCGAATACTTTTTTCCAACAAATCGTCTTTATCAATAAAATGCAGGTAGAACGTTCCTCTATTAATATCTGTTAGTTGGCAAATTTGACTAACTGAAATCTCCTCATATGCTTTTTTTTGTAGCAACTGATAAAAAGTATCAGTAATACCTTGTTGTGTTTTTCTTTTACGCCGATCCATAATGAAACTCCATTCAATTTTTAACTTCTGTCTATTTATCAACACTTTTGTTTTTCTGTTGATTGAATAGCATACTATATTATTTTAGTATAGTGTACACAAGTTGATTAATCAACAGCTGTTGATTAATTATAAGGAGTGAAAGAATGAAGGTTTTAATTTATGGTGCTGGTATCCAAGGAAGCTTTTTGGCACATTCGCTCAATAAAGGAGCGAATCACGTCACACTTTTAGCGAGAGGAAATAGAAAAGATACACTGATCGATAACGGACTAGTATTGAATCATAGCTTGCAACGAAAACAAACCAATGATCAGTTAGAAGTTATTGATACACTTAAAGCCGCTGATCGTTACGACATTATTTTTGTGACGATGAAGTATAGTGACTTCCCACAAGTTATCGACTCTTTGGCGAATAATAATAGTCCGCTGATCGTATTCGTCGGGAATCAATTGGATGCAGCCGCTCTAGAAAAAATAGTGCAAGAAAAAAGTCGCGTCAAAAAAACAATCCTCTTTGGCTTTCAAATGACTGGCGGAACGAATAACTCTAATGGCACTACTGTGTTGCGCTTTGGAAAAGGAAAAATGAAGATTGGGTCAATCAAAACACGGTTCACGGTGCAACCATTATTGGATCAACTTTTTAAACATACAAATTACGCTTGGGAGTATGAAGTACAGATGGATGATTGGCTAAAAAGTCATGCCGTGATGATCATGATCCAAAATTCTTTTGACTATGTCTACGACTCTTCAAATAAAACCAAAAATCCAAGACGCTTGGAGCTTTTAACTCAAGCTTTAAAAGATGGGAACGCTGTATTAGAAATGGCTAACATCGACATTCTGCCTAAGAAACAAAAGATATTGTTCTCTCATCCAAAATTCACTAGAGGTCTATTCACCATTTACTACGGTCTTCCTATTAGTCAAATGGTTCAAGGAGATTTTAAAGAGGTCTATCATTTGATTGATACATTTATGCACTATTCATTGGAAAAACAGCCTGTACTTAAAGCCTTGTTAAATCAGGCAAAAGAAAAATATGAAGCTTCTATATAATATTTCATTATTATATAGAAGCAAACACCCCCTCCAAACAGACATGTTGGGAGGGGGTTAAGATTATTGCTGATTTTCCATTGCAGCTTTTAAGGCTGCTGCCAATGGACTTTCTTGTGGTTCTTCTTGGTCATTGACTTTTTTTAATAAACGACGTTCTTCATGTTTTGACATTTTTTTTGAACGCTCTTTTTTATCTAACATTTTTTCTGTCGTTCCGTCATATTTACAACGGAAATATGAGCCGTTTTTCCCATCAATGATTTCCATTTTACGGTGACATTGAGGACAACGGTGATTCGAAACTTTCGGATCTTTACGACGACGATAACTACATTCAGAATTCGTACAAATATAGATTTTTCCATCGCGTGTATTTTTTTCTCTTAATGGCTCGCCACATTCAGGACATTTTTTCGCTGTGATCGAGAAATCTTGATACTTCTTATCGCTATGTTTCACTTCGCTAACTAATTTTTTCGTATCGGCTTCGATCTCTTGTAAAAATTGTTTGCTGCTATACTTACCAGCCGCAATTGCTTCTAGTTGTTTTTCCCATTTTTCCGTTAACTCAGGTGTTACTAATGAGGGATTGACCAATTCTAATAACTGCTTGCCCTTTGGTGAAACCAGTAATCCTGTCGTTGTTCGTTCCATCAACTCTGATTTGATTAGTTTTTCAATGATTTCAGCACGCGTAGCAGGCGTACCTAAACTATGTTTTTCCATCTGAGCCAAAAGAGTTCCTTCATTCAACGGTTTTGGCGGAGTCGTTAACGCTTTTTCAATTGTAAAAGCTGGTACGATTTTCATACCTTCTGTCCATTGAGTGGATTTTTTAGCTTCTTCAACCATTTTCCAACCAGCCACTAAAACTTTATTTTGACGGAAAGTAAATGTTTCTTTTTGGAACGTGACAGTTACTTTTTGTTGGCTTTCTTTATGCGCGTCTGCAAATAATCCTAGGAAACGAGTCACGATCATATTATAGATACGTTGTTCGTCAGAGGATAATTTTTCAAATCTTGGACGTTGTTCTGTGGGGATCAACGCATGATGGTCAGTTACTTTGTTGTCTTGGAAGACACGTGTCTGTTTGACTTGTCCGCCATTTTTTATATAGGTTTTTACTTCTGGTGCAAAATCACTGATTGCTTGCAAACGTTCCTTCATCGTAGCTTTCATATCATTTGTTAAATATTTACTGTCCGTTCGAGGATACGTCACGATTTTATGTGTTTCGTAAAGACTTTGGACAAGCGACAATGTTTTTTTGGCAGAAAATTGATACCGTGCATTCGCTTCACGTTGAATCTCTGTTAGATCATACGGTAACGGCGCTGGCTCTGTTTTTTCTTTTGTCACTATTTCTGTGACAGTCCCTTTTTGTTGCGATAACGCTTGAACAAGTTTTTCGGCAGCTTCTCTTTCAGCAATACTATACGGATTTTTTTGATTTAGTTTCGCTTTTTGGCCTTCCGCTTCAAGCGAGATCACAAAATAGCTTTGTGGACGGAATGATTCGATTTTCTTTTCTTGCTGACGAACCATAGCTAACGTCGGTGTTTGGACGCGTCCCGCTGATAGACTTTCTTCATATTTAACTGTTAATGCCCGTGTGACATTCAATCCGACCAACCAGTCGGCTTTTGCCCGAGCCAAAGCCGAATAATAAAGATTGTCATATTCTTTAGCTGGTTTCAATTTTTTAAATCCATCATTGATCGCTTTAGTTGTTTGAGAAGAAATCCATAAGCGTTTGACCGGTTTATTAAAGCGCACGTATTCTAAGATCCAGCGCGCGACCAATTCACCTTCACGTCCAGCATCGGTAGCAATGACTGCTTCTGAAATATCGTTTCGTTTGGCAAGTTGTTGGATCGATTTTAATTGTCCGCGAGTTTTTGGTAAAGGTTTGATCCCAATCGTTTTAGGGATCATCGGCAATGTCTCCATCTGCCAACTTTGCCATTCTTTGTTAAGGTCTTCGGGCATTTTTAAACCCAATAAATGACCAAGGGCCCAAGTCACGATAACATTGGGTCCTTCAAAATAATTTTTATTTTTTTGCGTAGCGTTAAGCACCTTGCTCAAGTCTCTTGCAACACTTGGCTTTTCCGCTATAATTAGCTGTTTCATAAAGTTCCTTTCTGCTTTCAACCGGAAGTGGTTGACCATTCTTTAATAATGCGATACCCCAATATTGTTGTAAATAGTCATCACACTCTTCACACCAGCGTTCATCTTCTTCAGTCCAAAACGCGCTTAAGTAATTGTGTTTCGCATTACTATATGTATTTTTGTTTTTTAGTTCGTTCCATTGATATTCATAATAAGCAACAGCTGCTTCTAAATCATCGAAAGTCGCAGTCGTTTGAATGTCTCGTTGCCAGTCTTCGAAAAACCACCATGGTTCATTATCGCCGTACATCATAATTACTTGATACATTCTGCTACCCTTCTTTCCATCTCAATCATAGGGACGATGAAATAAAAATTCAAGGAAAATGTTTCAAAATTGCATGATTTCAAGGAAAAAAATAATTTTCTTCAAATTTTCTGAAAAAGTTGCTTTTTTCTTAATTATATCTTATCACAACGGTTGCTGATTTTACATACTGGAAAATAGCGTTATAATGTACAACGGTTTTTAAAATTGAATATTAGTGAAAGAAGGCCTTTATTATTTTGAGTAAAATCAAAAATGCATTATTTCAACCTCGTCAGACTTGGCAAAAAAATCTGATTGTTTTATGGTTTGGTACATTCATGGCGGGGATTGGTTTTAGTTTAGTGATGCCGTTCATGTCTTTATACATTGATTCGCTGGGTAATTATTCTAACCAGCAATTGAATTTTTGGAGTGGGATCACCTTTTCTTCTACTTTTCTGATCACTGCCATCGTTTCACCTCTCTGGGGGCGCTTAGCTGACCAAAAAGGTCGTAAATTAATGTTGTTGCGAGCTTCTTTAGGAATGGCGATTGTGATCAGTCTGATGGGGCTTGTAACTAACGTTTATCAATTGATCGGTTTACGTTTATTGCAAGGTGTCTTTTCTGGTTATATCAGCAACGCAACTGCTTTAGTCGCTACCGGTACGCCTCGTGAAAAAAGCGGACAAGTTTTAGGTACATTGGCAACTGGTGCTGTGACCGGAAACTTATTAGGACCCTTAGTAGGTGGCGTGATCGCTTCAATCGTTGGTTACCGTCCAACATTTTTTATCACTGGTAGTATCCTATTTTTAGTCTTCTTACTTAGTCTATTGTTTGTCCACGAAGAATTTACTCCTGTTGAAAAGAAAGATATGCTTCCTGCAAAAGAAATTTTCCAAAATTTAAAATATCCACATGTCGTTATTGGTATGTTTGTCACTACATTGATTATTCAGGCCTCTAACAATTCGATCAGCCCGATCATTAGTTTATACATTCGCCAGTTGATGCATAATCATGGAAATGTAACTTTGATCAGTGGAATCATTGCTTCGATTCCTGGTATCGCTACTTTGATCGCTGCACCGCGCTTTGGTCGTCTAGGGGATCGGATCGGTAGTGAAAAAATCTTAGGGATTGGTTTGATTTTTGCGATGCTCGTCTTCTTACCGATGTCAATCGTTACTAATGTATGGCAACTAGCCGCATTACGCTTTTTAGTCGGAATCTCAGACGCTTGTCTTTTGCCAGCTGTCCAAACGCTGATTACAAAATACTCACCACAAAATGCTGCTGGTAGAATTTTCAGTTATAATCAATCGTTCCAAGCTGCCGGAAATGTCGTCGGACCGATGATTGGTTCAAGTGTTTCTTCTATTTTTGGTTATCGCGGGGTCTTTATTTCGACCTCAGCATTGGTGTTAGTCAATTATTTACTCGTACATCGTAATACAAAAGAAATCGTCGAAAAGAAAAAACAACAAAAAATACAACAAATTCATTAATCGCAAGTCGTATCAATGGCATCTTTTCAGACAAACTCTTATACTAAATGGGTGATTCTAATGAAAGAAGTGAACAATATGTTAGACGGACAATTAAAATTTTTAGACTTTTTCCTTAACAATACGATTGAAGGAAAAGAAAATGAGGCAAAAGAAATTTTGGTCAAAAGTTTTGCTGACCAAGAAACAGATGCTTTAAGTCTTGGTGATTTCAAAAAGCTCCAAGAAAGTCTATTTCCATTAATCAAACCTGAAAAATTAAACGAAGTAAAAGTCGCAATGGCTCATTTTGCTCAAAGCCTTGCATAAGAAGAAAGCCAGTCATTCTTGACTGGTTTTTTCAAATAAAAATGAGACTCCCTAAATCAGGGAGTCTCATTTTTATTTAGATATATTGTAATTCTTTTGTTTCTTGGTAGGCATGGTCGATCAACCCGCCACCTAAACATTCCATACCATCATAAAAGACAACAGCTTGACCTGGCGTAATCGCACGAACAGGTTCATCAAAAATGACCTCGGCACGATCACCGTCTAATAGACGAACCGTTACAGGCAAGTCTTGTTGGCGATAACGGAATTTTGCGGTACATTTAAATTCTTTTGGTTTTGTTTCATTGGTAGTGAAGTGGATTTCACTAGCATCTAAACTTGTAGCATACAATGCTTCGTGATGGAATCCTTGGCCTACGTATAATGTATTCGTTGATAGATCTTTACCAACAACAAACCATGGTTCTTGTGTTTTACCACCGCCGCCAATACCTAATCCTTGACGTTGACCAATTGTATAATACATCAAACCATCATGGTCGCCTTTTTCTTCCCCATCTAAAGTAACCATTTTACCTTTTTTAGCTGGTAGGTAGTTACTCAAAAATTGTTTGAAATTCTTTTCACCGATAAAACATACACCAGTAGAATCTTTTTTCTTTGCCGTAGCTAAACCAGCACGTTCAGCAATTGCTCGAACTTCAGGTTTTTGCATCCCGCCAAGTGGGAACATTGTTTTTGCTAATTGTTCTTGTGACAATTGGCTTAAGAAATACGTTTGGTCTTTATTATTATCGACACCGCGCAGCATATGCACGACACCATTCGCATCTTTTTCAACTTGAGCATAGTGACCAGTCGCTACATAATCTGCTCCTAATTCCATGGCATAGTCTAAGAAAGCTTTGAATTTGATTTCTTTGTTACACATTACGTCAGGATTTGGTGTCCGTCCTGCCCGATATTCGGCTAAGAAATATTCAAATACACGATCCCAATATTCCTTTTCGAAGTTGACAGAATAATAAGGAATTCCGATTTGCGCAGCGACTTTCGCTACGTCCTTATAATCTTCTGTTGCGGTACAAACACCGTTTTCGTCAGTGTCGTCCCAATTTTTCATAAAAATGCCGACCACATCATAACCTTGTTCCTTTAATAACAATGCAGTTACAGATGAATCGACGCCGCCGCTCATTCCTACGACGACTCGTGTGTTGCTGTTAGACACAGTATCACCATCATTTCAAAATAGATTCCGAAAATTCTACGATTTGAAGGTCGCAACTTTTCAGTAAAACGAATTATACAACATAAATCTTAAATTTTCGATAGATAATTCTTCATAATTATTTTTATTTGTTCTTTTGTATTATTTGTATTAATATAAATAATACAAAGGAGGCGATGAAATGATTCTAGAGATTGATCCACATTCTGAAGAACCAATCTATTTGCAATTGAGGAATCAAATCATTATCGGCATTGCACGCGGTGAACTGAAACCTGATGAGCAGCTCCCCACTGTTCGACAATTCGCCGACGAATTAGGGGTCAATACGATGACTGTCTCAAAAGGTTATCAGCAATTACGCGAAGAAGGTTATTTGATTACCGATCGTAGAAGAGGAACTTTAGTTGCTCCATTACCGGTAAAACTTAAAAACAATTATGAAAAGAATCTGACTTTATTATTGGCAGAACTTTCTTTGACGGATTTAGATGAACACATGATTCAGGAAAAAATCAAAACGATTTTAACTAGCTTTAGAGAGGAGGATATTTGATGTTTTCAACTATGATTTTAGTCATTTTAATTTTTTGTAATTTAGTTATCGCGTTTACCACATCCTTGGCCGCTAAGCCGCATAAACAAGTAATCATAGAAAATACTTTTCCAACCGATCATTTGAATGATCCCCAAGTCGTTCTTTTTCGTAAAAGTTATCGAAAAAGACAATTTCAGTTAGCTGGTATCCTATCACTCTTAGATCTTATTTTACTGATACCCATGAAAGAATCCATTTTTATGTTGCTCTTTTTCATCCTATTATATTTTTCGATCGGTGCTAGTTACTTATTACAGCTTCGCTATATTCGCAAAGGTCATCAATTGATCGTTGACAATCATTGGCAGCTGGCAGAACAACCTATTCGAGTAGATACAAAATTAGTTGTTGAGAAAAACCGTAAATTAGTTCCAATTTGGTATTTTGTCCCTGCTTTTGGCTGCCTATTTATTTTTACTTTTATTCTCCAAGCAAGTAGTTTACAGCGTATGGCGTGGTTTTTATTGGTGATTGGATTACTTTTACTTTGTTTATTTGTTTTGATTTGGCGCTCGATTAGTCACTTACCTGTTCGTGCGTTGACTGATGATTCACATGTCAATCGTCTATACAATGATCTGACTAAATTTTATTGGTCTGCTTATATGATCCTCTCAAGTTTGGCGATCGTATTGATTATTTATCTTCCTTTGCTGACTATGACTACGAATACTAACTTTTTCGTAGGCCTTACAATACTAGAGTTTTTATTGATTTTATTATTTTGTGCCCTAACGTTATGGTGGCTATTGCGCTTACGCAAGAAACAAGACCAAGTCTTAGCCCAGTCAAATAGTTTTCGTTATGCTGGTGATGACTACTATTGGCGTTATGGTATGTATTTGAATCCCGAAGATTCTCGCCTAATGATACCTGATCGAATCGGCATGAATATCACAATCAATTTAGGAAAACCGTTGGGTAAAATTTTTCTTGCACTGCTTCCGATTCTGCTGATTGGTGCAATGTTAGTCACAGTGATTCCCTTATACACATTGGATTATCACCCCGATCCGTTAACCTATGAAATGTCCAAAAAACAATTGATTTTAGATGGCCCTTTGACTCAACAACAAAAAATTACTTATGATCAAATCAAAGAGGTGCAATTAATCGATCAGATCCCGCAAAATATTATCAAAATAAATGGTTTGGAAACAGCTGATTACGCACTTGGTAATTTTAAACTTAATGGAAAATCGACTTCATTATTGGTCGACTATCAATCAAAACCCATCTTAAAAATCGTAACTGAAGACCGTGATTATTATTATACGAATACAGATTCTGCTGAAACTAAGATACTATTCAAGAATCTTCAAGCTCAATAATAAAAAGCGTCAGCAAATTTTGCTGGCGCTTTTTATTATGCTTATTTTAGTCTTTGAATTTCAGTTTCTTTATACGCTGCGATTTCATCAATCAAATTTTCAGAAATTGGCGTTCCAAATGGTAACGGCGTTTTTAAAAATTTTCTTTCTGGCGCATCTACCCCAACATTAATATCTTCGGCAATCGGCATACTATAATTATGAATATGTCCATGCAGATTACGGATATTTATCGTTTTCCCTAATAACATTGGATAATGGGTCAAATAATATTGATGATGGTTAAACTTTACGATCACACCAACATCATTGAATTCAAACTTAGATTCCCCATTCACTAATTTCGGGTCATGGGCAGCTAAATATTTAAAAAAGGCACGCGAATCATGATTGCCTTTGATAAAAATAATTTTTCCATTTAATTGGAGCAATTGTGCTAAGACTTCCGCAGAGCCACGATCGTATTTAGGATGCATCGCAATATCTCCCAAATGATAAACTGTATCTTTATCGCTGACAACATCATTCCAAGCAGTAATCATCTGCTGATTCATCTCTTCCACCGTATCGAATAAACGTGGAGCAAATTCATTTTCGCCTAAAAGATTCTCATGGAAAAAATGTGTATCAGATATAAAATATTTCATCAAGATCACCTGCCATTTATTTTGATTGTTGGTTTTATTCTACCATCGTTCACCAAAAAAAGCCCCCAATGGTAATCAAAAAGGCTACCAATCAGACTTGGTAACCTTGTTTTAATAAAATAGCTTGATATTTCATTTTAATGATCGAAATAACGGCTTCCAATTGAGTCAGATCCTCAACTTTAGTTGCATCAAATTCACGAGTTTGTTTAAATGAACGACCCGTATCAATCAGATGAGAGGCTTGATTCCATTTTTCGAATTCAGATAAATTATTCAAATTAGCAATCGGAAAGGCGGCACCATCACAGATTTCCCATAAACGAAATGTTAGAAATGCTGTATCGATCACCTTGAATTTATCCTTCGTCGTTTCAATAATGACTTTTTCTGGCGAATACTTTAAATACCAATCTAATAAGACAAAAAAAGCATGCCAACGATAATCATCTTGAAACATTTTTTGAGTATCTGGCGTATCACGAAAAATTAAAGGCACAAGATATTTTCTTTTATACGTCCAACAAGGAATTGAATCGATAAAATAATCGACATAGCGTGTTAAATAGCTATTTCCTTGATAGTCACTAATATAATAATCATCGACTCCGTAATTTTGGAATTGCTTTGTTAAATAGGCACAATCTTCAATTGAGATCGTCAGTCCTGACAAGACCCGGAAATTAGAAATAATTTTATTGTGCGTTATTGTTTGAATCTTGCGAACCAACTTCTCACCTTCATTTCTAACAATTTTCTTATTATTAGTTTACCACATTCTCTGACACATGGAATTGTAAAGGGTTAAAAATATTTAAAAAAAATGAGCGGATTAGTAAAAATAAGATCAAAAACTATACCTTGCTTATAAACTCGATTCGTCAGTGTTTTTTTAACCAATTAAAACGGGCCTTATCGATGAAAACCATCTATCGATAAGACCCGTAGCTGCTTAAATTTCTTCTTTAACAAATAATCCGCGATCAATCATACCATCCATTAAATAGTAGAATTTTTCTTGAATCATTTCTTGTTGACTATCTTTAAAAATATCGACTGTTTTCAAACCATTTGCTGTTGTAACAGACATTTTAAATGTACCTAGATCTTTTGCAACGGTAATTTTTAATTTGAAACCTTCTTTACTTTGGGGTGTTGATTGTAATGGACGAACCAATTGAAAATTGCCTGAACTGGTCTCAGTAAAGCCATTATCACGTAAAGTGTATCTTTTAGCCGTTGGTGCTAATACATAATTGTATTTTGCCCCTTTAATTGTTGCTTGCTTCGTAAATGCCATCTACTCACCTCATCAATTATTCTTTCATTCTTAATTATAGTGGGTACGATCGTGCATTTCAATCTACTTTGTTAGTTCTTTCAAACTCGTGATTAACTGCTCGATAAAATAATCGACTTGCTCAATAGTATTTCCATACCCAAAACTTACTCGAACGGATTCTTTAACTTCCTTTGCGTCTTTTCCATATAAAGCTTCCAATACATGCGAAGGATCAATCGTTCCAGCAGTACAAGCAGATCCTGTAGAAACAGCAATACCGCGCAGATCTAATTTCATTAATAATAGGTCATTGATGATCCCAGTAAATCGCAGATTCAAAACATGCGGTAATTTATTAGCTAAATCACCATTCACATGATAGTCGATTGCTTCAGTATCTAATGCTGATAAAACCTTTGTCGTAAATTGATCATAAAGCTGATTGCGTTTCTCACGTTCTTCTTCTGTCAATAACTCAACAGCCTTAGCCAATCCGCAGATTCCAGCCAAGTTTTCAGTCCCTGCACGACGTTTTTCTTCTTGTTCTCCGCCACGTAATAATGAATCAATATGGACTGCGTCGCTCTTAAACAAAAAGCCTACACCTTTAGGTCCATTGATTTTATGCGCAGAAATACTTAAAAGATCCACACCTAGTTCATGAGGACGAATAAATTGATTACCATAGGCTTGAACGGCATCTGTATGGAAATAGGCTGGATGATTTTTTAAGCGTTCGCCGATTTCTTTGATTGGCATCAGATTACCAATTTCATTGTTTCCATACATAATAGAAACTAAAATCGTATCTGGACGCAAACTAGCCTCAAAATCAGCCATTGAAAGATTTCCTTGATTATCAACAGGCAAATACGTTACTTCAAATCCTTGTGTTTCTAGATACTTCATCGTATTGAGTACCGCAGGATGTTCGATTTGTGTTGTAATCAAATGACGTCCTTCATTTTTTCGTGCCAAAGCTGTTCCTATAATCGCAGTGTTATCGCCTTCGGTTCCTCCACTGTTGAAAATAATTTCATGATATTTCACGCCTAAACTTTTTCCAATAACTTCTCGTGCCATTTCTAACTTTCCAGCTGCTTGCCGACCAAAAGAGTGAACACTTGATGGATTACCAAAGGTTTCATTCATCACGTCGGTCATCGCTTTAATCACTTCTGGATGCATCGGTGTTGTCGCTGCATGATCTAAATAAATATTTTCCACAAATTCTCGAACCTTTCTGTACGCTGAGCTCTCAAAATTTTCTGCTTTTTCATCAATAAAGCTAAATGGTAGAGTTTAGCAAGAATAATTTTTTTACTAATGATTAATTTTTTAGTAGCAAAAAGGGCATTGCTGCCCTTTTATTTATAATCTTTTCGTTCCATTGTAAATAATGGACTCACTGATTTTTCAGAATGGATACGTTTGACCGCTTCACCCATTAATTCGGCACAACTGATAATCGATAGATTTTCAGGATGGCGTTCAGGAGCTGTAGATACTGAATCTGTGATACAGATATCTTTAATGTCTGCGGCATCTAGCTTGGCTTTAGCCGGTGGAGACAATAAACCGTGTGAAGCACAAGCAACGATTTCTTTTGCTCCAGCTTTCTTCAATGTCTTCGCTGCATTTGAGAATACTTCACCAGTATTCAAGATATCATCGACCATGATACAGCAACGGCCTTCTACGTCACCAATGACATACCCTGATTCAGGATCTGTTTCATCTGCAACATCAACGATTGCGATTGCTGCATCTAAATATTCCGCTAAGCTGCGAGCACGTTGGACGCCACTGTTTTTAGGAGAAACGACAACATAATCATCTCCAACCATTCCGCGGCGACGGTAATAATGTGCGAACAATGGCATTGTAAATAAATTATCAACTGGAATATCAAAGAATCCTTGAACTTGGACAGTGTGTAGATCAAGTGTCAATACTCGTGTTGCGCCTGCATTTGAAAGTAGATTAGCAATCAATTTAGCAGTGATCGGTTCATGTGGTTTAGCCGTACGATCTTGTCTTGCATACGCATAATACGGTAAGACCACATTGATTGATTTCGCACTTGCACGTTTCAATGCATCAATCATGATCATCAACTCTAAATAAGCGTCATTGACTGGCTCGTTTGTTGATTGGACTAAATAAACATCAAATCCTCGAACAGTTTCTTCTAAATTGATCGAAATTTCTCCATCACTAAATTGTTTGACTGTACTTTTTCCTAACGATACGCCGCAAACATCGGCGATTTTTTCAGCTAACGGACGATTGCCGTTAAGACTAAAAATTTTAAACTTTGCATTACTTTCTTCAGACATGGTGACCCTCCATCTTTTGGTAATATCATTTTAACATATTTTTTGCTATTTATTATGAATTTTACTTTTCATTAATAAAGATGCGAAAAAGTCTAATTAAGTCTTTATTTAGTAAGCTGTTTCATTTTGAAACACTAAAGAAATCGTACCATTTCCCCATTTAGCGGGAATGATCGCCTCACTATTTCCCCAATTATCATGCACCTTATAAAATCTTTCGCCATTCGCTGTTTCCATGAATCCATGCACCACGACCCAATGATTTTTGTAGGTACTGCCGCGTAGATACATCAACCCGATCATCACCGGTTCACCATTTAAGATTCGTTTGGTCACTCGTTGCCAACTACCAAATGCTGTCTGTCTTGCCCGATAAGGAATTTTATAATAGCGAAAAAAATGATTCAAACCGAGCGTAAGTTGTAAGGAAACCGTCGGCAGATCAATCGGTTGTACCCAACGTTGTAGTTGTTCAACTATTTGCTCCGACCTTGGATCATCTTTTTTCCGACTATTTTGCGGTAAGCAACGTGGATCGATCTTATCATGCCAATAAGCTAAAAGAACACTGCTGGCATACGTCCCACACAAAAAACCTCTTGGCGTTTTCCAATTACGATAGTTCTCAAATGAATCTAGTTCTATCCATTGATCAAATGCATACGTCATTTATTTTTTCACCCCATCATTTTATATAGTTATACCATATTTTAAAATTATTTCATGCTCTATGCTTCAGGATGTGTTAGCAATTTTAACCGAAAAAATTGGTGCAAAGTGTCTTTTCTAGGAGTCGTTGAATAAATGATTTATGATATTATAGAAAGAATAAGAAAGTATAAGGAGTTGTCACTTTATGAACAAAGCATTAATCAAAAAAGATTTATACGAAGCCGTCAACGGCGAGTGGATCGAACAAGCTGAGATTCCGGCTGACAAACCGGCCACCGGCGGATTTCAAGATTTAGTCGATGACATTGATGATCTATTGATCACAGAGACTAAAAAAATGAGTGCCGATCCGTCTACGATTCCCAATCATTTAATGCGTGAGTACATTGCTTATTTCAACTTAGCTAATAATTATGAAAAACGTGATCAAGATGGTGCAGCACCGCTTCTTCCTTTATTAGAAAAAGTAGCTTCATTACCCAATCTAAACGCTTTGAACGATCAATTAGCTGATTGGCTACTCGCAGGCTTGCCATTACCGTTTGGAATCGATGTTGATGCAGATATGAAAAATACAAAAATCAATGCACTATTTGCTGCTGCGCCTGGACTGATTTTACCGGATAAAACTTACTATCAAAAAGATCATCCCCAAGCTCCGCAGTTATTAGCGATTTTCAAAGAAATGACGATCAAATTATTTACTTTAGCAGGCTACGATTCAACACAAGCAGAAAAAATTACAGATGAAGCTTTAGAATACGATCAGCTTTTAGCTCCTCATGTCAAAAGTGCGGAAGAAAATGCGGACTACAGTAAAATGTATAACCCTGAAAGTGGTGAAGCGTTTGCCCAACACAGTACACAACTTGACTTAAAACAGTTGCTCATCGAAATCATCGGTGAATTACCTGAAAAAATTATTGTTACTGAACCAGAATTTTTTACACAGCTTGATGAGTTAGTAAACCCCGAAGTCTTTCCGAAATTAAAAAGCTGGATGCTCGTTATGACGGCCAACGCACTGACGGGTTACCTTAGTGAAGAGTTCCGCCAAACTGGTGGCATATACAGTCAAGCCCTATCCGGAGCACCTGAAGCACGCCCTAAAGAAAAAGCTGCCTACTACTTAGCGGCTGGTTGTTTTGATCAAATCGTCGGCGATTACTATGGAAAAAAATATTTCGGCGAACAAGCTAAAAATGATGTAGAACAAATGGTTCAACAAATGATCGCCGTTTATCAAGACCGTTTGAGCAATAATAATTGGCTCAGCCAAGCAACGCGCGAAAAAGCGATTTTAAAATTAAGTACGCTTGGGGTCCACGTTGGTTACCCAGAAAAAATCCCAACAATCTATACACAATTCAAAGTAACAACTGCTGAAGCTGGCGGCACACTGCTTAGCAATGCTTTACAATTCAGCCAATTGAAACGTAAAGATAATTTTTCAAAATGGAATCAACCAGTCGAACGAGACGAATGGGAGATGAGTGCCGATACCGTAAATGCTTATTACCACCCATTCAGAAATATCATTGTTTTTCCAGCTGCTATTTTGCAAGCACCTTTTTACAGTTTAGACCAATCAAGTAGCCAAAACTTCGGTGGAATCGGTGCAGTGATCGCACATGAAATTTCTCATGCTTTTGACAACAACGGTGCTCTTTTCGATGAATACGGCAATCTAAATAATTGGTGGACCGAAGCCGACCAAAAGCATTTTCAAACACTAGCAGATCAAATGATTGCTGAATTCAATGGTTTAGAGATTGCTGGCGGAAAAGTAAATGGGAAATTAACAGTCTCTGAAAACATTGCCGATGCCGGCGGTTTAAGTTGTGCTTTAGAAGCCGCAAAAAAAGATCCTGCAGTTGACTTAGCCGGTTTCTTTATCAATTGGGCAACGATTTGGCGTATGAAAGCCCGCCAAGAATATACTCAATTATTACTATCGGTTGATGTCCATGCGCCAAATAAATTACGCGCAAATGTTCAAGTTCAAAATTTGGCAGATTTTTATCAAACTTTTGACATACAACCAGAAGATCCCATGTTTTTAGAACCAGAAAAACGTGTTCAAATTTGGTAAAAAAAAGCTTCCTAATCAGGAAGCTTTTTTAATGTCCTTTTTGATAAGACATGAAATATGGAAAGGCCACGAAACCAACTCCACCAACAATATTGCCTAAGTAAACAGGAATAATATTTGCAAAAAATGTTCCCATACCTAGATGACCCTCAATCATCGCATCTGATAAAACAAACATATTAGCAACGCTATGCTGAAATCCTAATAAAACAAATATCATGATTGGAAACCAGATACCTGCAATTTTCCCCATGGAATCTTTACAGCCGTAACTTAACCACACACCTAATCCAACAAACCAATTACAGCCGATCCCAGAAACAAATGCTTCAATTGGAGTAGCTGCTGTTTTTGCATCACTGACTACTAGCATTTCGTGTAAAAATACACCCTTTGAAGTCAGTCCAACGATATGTCCAAAGAAAAATGCAACGAATAGTGCTCCTACAAAATTAGCTAGGGTAATTACCAACCAGTTTTCTAATACATCTTTCAACCTAATTTTTTTATTTAACCACGCTAAAGAAACCGCCACCATATTTCCGGTAACTAATTCTCCTCCAGCTAACAAAATAACGATCAAACCAATCGGAAAAACAGATGCTCCTAGAAGTGTTCCTAGGAAACTTAATTCTTCTGGTGTGGTTGCTACGATTTTCATATAAGCGATGTAGCCTAGTGAGATCATTGCACCACCGATAAAACCTAATAATAACTTAGCAACTAGATTTTTTTTAACTTTTTCGATTCCTTTTTGCTCACAAATAACTGCTGTTTCACTTGGCGTATACATCAAACTCCCACTTTCTTAAATCGTTTTCTTTTTGTTGTTTTATCTTACTATTTTTTTCACAAACAAGAAAGAACTTTTTTAAAGAAACGTTTGTTTTTATTCAGTAAAATCAAAAGATTGTTTACTATTTGATTCTGTGCTACTATTTTTGCGGGGCTTGCCCCTAAAATAAATCAGAGTAGGAAATAAAGCGTTAAGTGCTGAAGGGATGGGATGTTGCCCTTTGGACGAAAGACTTGGTTTGGTCTGCGGTTTTATTTTCGCATTCGCTGCATGCAGATGTAGCAGCTCTATAAGGAGATGCTAGAAATGAAGAATCAGAAACACCTCGATGCTAGAAGCATCACAACAATGGCGTTATTGATCGCCATGATGGTCACATTGTCTCGGTTACTAGGAATTGAGACGCAATTTTTAAAAGTCAGTTTTACATTCATTCCAGAAATTATCATGGGGATGCTCTTTGGGCCTTTATGGACAGGAATTGGTTCTGTAATTGCTGATTTTATTGGTATGGCACTTTTTTCAAAAGCGGCCTTCTTTATTGGTTTTACGATCAATGCTTTTCTGGAAGGAGCTATCTATGGTTATTTTTTCTATAAAAAAGAAATCACTTGGAAAAATTCGATTCAATCTGTTTTAGCAACCACGATTTTGATCAACTTGATTTTGACACCGCTGTGGTTGGCGATGATGTATCATGTTCCTTTGAATAGTTGGTTGATTTGGGCACCACGTCTGATCAAAACAGTTATTTGGATTCCGATCCAAATCGTCATTACTTATTTCTTAGGTGGCGTACTCCCGTATAAACAATGGATCGCACGTTTTAACCGTGCTCATTAAAATAAATAATCAAACCTTTAAGCTGAGTATTTTCAGCTGCATAATAAAAAATCCCATTAGAAGTCAGTATTAGTGCTGACTTCTTTTTTTGTACCTTTCTTCTCAAGCAGATTGATCGCTAATGATTGAGGAACGAGCTATGATTAGACAAATCTATTTAGAAAGCTGGGAGAAATATGAATAATTCTGATGTGTTGTTAGTTGCTAAAGATTCATCGCTGTACTTTTTCCCTGCCTTAAAAAATATCAGTGTTTGTTCAGGGAAAGGTTTGCTTACTGCTAAAAAAGATTTTTTATCCTCTTATCTAAAAAATTTTCAATTGATTATTTTTTTAGACTATGGTTTCGAAGTCGAGATGGCAGCTAGGATTCGCCCTTTTACAAAAGCAAAAATTATTTTATTTTTCTGGAACCATTTCAAACTGGAACATTACCGAAAACTAAATGCCGCACAAAAAGAACCAGCCATCGACAGTATTTATCATTTTGATCCATTGGAAGCTCGCGATCTAGGTTTATTGCATAATAGTTCCTTTTATACCCAGGCGATCGCGTCACCTGCTAAACATTTTGACTATGATATTTTTTTTGGTGCTAATGACAATGGAAGAAAACAACAAGCTTTAGCATTGAAAAAGCAATTTGAGCGATTAGGACTTAAACCGCTCTATCATATTCTTTCTGGCCATGGAAACGAACATGCGGATTATTTGCCTTACAGCGAGTACCTAAAATTAGTCAATAATAGCCAAGCTATTTTAGAGATTTTACGAGCTGGACAATACGGTGTCACATTGCGGACCTTTGAATCGATCTTTCTCCAAAAAAAATTGATTACAGCAAATGAAATGCTGCCTTATTATCGACTTTATGATGCTAGAAATATATTTATGCTTGAAACCGATCTAAGTAAATTGACTGCTTTCTTGAATATTCCTTATCAACCGGTTGATCCAATGATTTTGTCCTTTTTCGAAGCAGAAAATTGGGCCAAACGCTTTATCGATCATGATGCTCAAATTTTTGCTGAATTTGAATATTACCCAGAGCTGATGGCTCATCAAAGTGCGCTATAAATAAAAAAACAGCCAAAACTTTCAAAAAGTTTTGGCTGTTTTTTTTAATTATTTGTTTGCACGTTTTTGGTACGTACCTTCTTGAGTATTGATTTCTAGCATTTCGCCAGCTTCAATAAAGTCAGGAACGTTTACGACTAATCCTGTTTCCATTGTCGCTGGTTTACCTGAACCAGTAACAGTTGCACCTTTGATTGATGGTTGTGTTTCAACCACTTTTAAGACAACTGAAGTTGGTAAAGTTACGCCAATAACTTCGTCGCCGAAGAATTGAATTTTAACTTCCATGTTTTCAAGAATATATTTCATTTCTTCTTCAACTGTAGTAACTGGGATTTCATATTGTTCGTATGTTTCTAAATCCATGAAAATCGCCATGTCATCTTGGCTGTACAAATATTGTACTGCTTTTGTTTCGATCATTGCTTTTTCAAATTTTTCTTCTGGACGGAACGTTGTATCATACGTTGAACCTGAACGTACATCACGTAGTTTCATACGCATAACGGTATTTCCCTTACCAGGCTTGTGGTGGCTGGCATCTAATACTTTGATTAATTTTCCGTCTTGGACGAAAGTCATGCCTGCTCGTAAATCACTTGCTGAAATCATTAATAAACACTCCTCATTTGTATATCATTTTCTATGAAATGAACCTTATTCATTGTAGCAAATAACGTTTATACTTACTAGGAAAAATTATTGAAGCTATTTTGCTTCTTGAGTTCGGAAAAATTTTAACTTAGGTAATTGATTCAAGGTTATTTCTAATGAAGGTCCCATCAATAGTAAAACAATTAATGTTCCCCAACCGATATGACCGCCCAATAAAAAACCGGTCAAAAAGATCAATGCGTCCAATAAAATTCTAGCCGTTTTGACTGAGCTTTTGATCAGACGTTTAAGTAAGATCATCAATGATTCATATGCCGCAGAACCCGCATCTGCTAATAAATAGATTCCGGTTCCGATACCAAAAATAATTGATCCGGCAATGATTGATAGATAGGCTGTTCCATTCGGAATCGTATGTAAAATCCCAAACCAATCTAGAATATTCAAACACAAGCCTAAACCAAAACTATTAATGATGCTACCTATTCCGATCATCTTTCGATCATAAAAGAAAACTATGATCAAAATGATCCCATTAAACAGCATGCTAACCGTTCCAAATTGAACAGATACATGTTGCAGAATCCCTAATACTAATGTACTGATGGCATCTGCGCCTAAGTCGCTGACAACAATCAGACGAACACCGACTGCAGCGATGAAAGTCCCCACAATTGTAAATATAATTTGTTTCATTATATTTGGTTTGATAATCTTACGCCTCACTTTCTCTTAAAATGCTATTTTAACGCATAAATTAGGCATCAAACAAGTCTTTGTTTGATGCCTCGTCATTTTTTATTTAAAAATTAGTTCCCTTTTTACTTGAGCGTAATTTATAACGATTGATTTTTTCTAGCCAAGGTTCAGCTGCTTCTTTGACCGCACAATATTTATCTACCATCGTCACGATGTAACTTTCTTTGTACTTTGGCGGCGTGATCGTTGCTCCCCACATATGTTTGATGATGATATCGCGTTCAAGATCAGACAATTCTGTGATCTTTTCTGCATTTTTGACTGCAATCCGCGGATGCATATAGGCATGCGAACCTTCATCAAATTTTGTCGTTCTCCAGTCATAATAGAACAAATCATGAAGTAACCCTGCACGAGCTGTTGCTTTTGCATCCCCATGAAATTGTTTGGCTAATTTGTAACTATTATATGAAACACTAATAGAGTGTTCTAAGCGAGTCGAATTCATATGTTGAGTATAATTTGCTAATTTTTGTACTTCTTCAGTGGCTAGTAAATCTTCAATATAGGAAACGTATTCCTCGTCTTCACGCCAGTTTTCCGCCATAGATTAAATGCCCCTTTTCTTGTTTCTGACAATAATTATAGCACGGTTAGAAAAAGTTGGATAGGCTTCCATCTAGCTAAGTACGAAGTTTAACAGTTCCTTAATAACAGTTACAAAATTGTAAAGACTTATTTTATCAATTGGAACATAACAATACCTGCAGCAATCGCTACGTTTAAAGATTCTGCTTTTCCCTTGATTGGAATATATAAATTCTGGTCGGTCATCGCTAAAAGTTCCTCAGACATCCCTTGACCTTCGTTGCCCATAACCAAGGCAAAGTCTTCTAACTGTTCTACACTTGCATAAGAGTTAGCATTTTTATCTAATGCTGTTCCATAAACAGTTGAGCCGGCTTGTTTGAATCGTGGAATCAATTCACTCAATTCTTCACTGATCACTGCCAAATGGAATAAGCTGCCTTGAGTACTGCGTAATGTTTTAGGATTGTATAAATCAGCACTTCCTTGTCCCAAAACGACCCCAGAAAATCCAGCTGCATCTGCAGTTCGAATCATCGTCCCAACATTTCCCGGATCTTGGACATTATCTAATAAAAGCCAAGCACCAGAAAGTTCCATTTCATTTTTGATTTCTGGAATCTCAGCGATCGCAATGATTCCTTGTGGTGTTGGCTGGCTAGCTAATACTTTTAAAACCTCATCTGACACAATATAATATTCTGTTAGATTGTTTTCGATCCACTCAGACCATTCGGTTAATCCTCGCTGATTGATAAAGATTTCTTTTAAAGGAATATTTGCGGCTACTGCCTCTTGGATTAAATGAAAACCTTCCAATAAATAGCTCTTTGTTTGTTGACGATATTTTTTTTGTTGCAATTTTTTAGTTTCTTTGATTAGTGCATTTTTACTTGATTGGATTTCTTTCAAGTATTTCACCCCGCTTGATAATTGATCGTTCTATATTAAATATTATTTATTTTGTTACTCCGCATGCCATTATAGCACGTGAATTCTTGTAACAACTAATAAAAATCGCTATCATAGAAGATAAGAAAATAAATAAGGAGGTTTTTTTATGAAAATACATTTGAATGTGACTGGACGTGTCCAAGGTGTCGGTTTTCGTTATACCACTCAGCAAATTGCTACTGAAATCGGCGTAACAGGAACTGTTAAAAATGAAAGCGATGGCAGCGTAACGATTGAAGCTGTTGGCACCAATGAACAGATCCAGCAATTTTTAGAGAAACTGAAACAACCGCAAAATCCTTTCGCCAAAGTTGCACATATCGAACAGCAAAAAGACGCTACAATCAAAGATTATGACCAATTTAAAGTCGTCTATTAAAAAATTAACAAGGTTCCCTGATTTTTTCAAATTAGATTGAAAAGGCTTGTATTATCTAGTATAGTAATTCCTGTATAAATTTTTATTAGCAGAGGAAGAATTTAATGACTAAATTTAAAAATTGGCTTTTAGGCTCCGGTTTGCTAGGTGTCCTTTTACTCCTTTCGGGTTGTGTTCGATCGGATAAAAATGGGAACCCTGACACATCCGGTCTCGTGTATCGGACGTTGGTAGTTCCTTTAGAAAATTTCCTTAACTGGATGGTTCACAACTTCAATTGGTCATACGGTCTGGCGATCATCGTGTTGACGATTATTGTCCGCTTGATCATCTTACCTTTAGGAATCCACCAATCCAAAAAATCATTGATTCAAACAGAGAAAATGCAAGCGATCAAACCACAAATCGATGCGGCTCAAGCAAAAGTAAAACAAGCATCCACTCAAGAAGAACAAATGGCAGCCCAACGTGAAGTTCAAGCTGTCTATAAAGAAAACAATATGAGTATGATGGGCGGAATCGGATGCTTACCTTTATTGATTCAAATGCCGATTTTCTCAGCATTGTACTATACAGCTCGTTTTTCTGAAGGGATGCAACACTCTACTTTCTTAGGGATCGATTTATCTAAATCAAGTATGATCTTAGTAGTAGTTGTCGGAATCGCTTATTTATTACAAGGCTATATTTCATTGATCGGTGTTCCAGAAGAACAAAAGAAAACGATGCGCAGTATGATGATCGCATCTCCATTGATGATCGTTTTCATGTCCTTCACTTCTCCAGCCGGAGTTGCTTTGTATTGGGTAGTCGGCGGGGTCTTTAGTTGTTTGCAAACATTTATTACAAATGTCTTGATGCGTCCTCGTATCAAAGCAAAAGTTCAAGAAGACTTAAAGAAAAATCCACCAAAACAAGTTGTTACGCCAACAATCAAAAAAGCTGAACCTGTGAAAACAAAACCAGCAAATCTAAATCAACCTAAAAACAAAAAAAATACGAACAACGGACGTAACGCCGGAAAGCAACAACATAAATAATAAATAACCACCAGCGCTAAATAGTGCTGGTGGTTTTCTTTAAATAAAAAAAGACGACTCCTAAGAGCCGTCTTTTTTTACAATGATAACCTGTACGGGATTTGAACCCGTGCCTCCGCGCTGAGAACGCGGCGTCTTGACCCCTTGACTAACAGGTTATGTCCAACAAAAAATAGTATACTGCTAAATTTAATTTTTAGAAAGGATTTACTCTTTTTTCTTACTCATTAAATATGTGCTTATTAATCTATTTACGTTGTTTATATACTTTTAACGTGTATAATAGGTTGTGTATTCATCATTCGAATAGATTGCTTCGAATGTAGGTGTAAAAATAATTTAGTAATATGAATAGTAACTACGATCATTCATTATTATTCAGGAGGACTTATGAATCTATCATCAAGACAAGAACAAATCATCGAGATTGTAAAACGCGATCAACCATTAAGTGGTGAAAAGATTGCCGAACATTTAGGAATCTCTCACGCTACTTTGCGGACAGACCTTTCTTTCTTAACGATGGCCGGTATATTAGAAGCCAGCCCCAAAGTTGGCTATACCTATACTGGTGCAGGGATCGAACAATTTTTATTTGATAAGATCTTCTCTGTCAAAGTCGAAGAAATCATGCTGTCGCCCCTTTTGACTCCACAAGATACATCGATTCATGATGCGATCACAAATATGTTTATGTATGATGTCGGATCAATCTATGTGACTGATAATGACCAGCATTTAGTAGGGCTACTATCACGAAAAGATTTGTTGCGCGCGTCGCTGAATAGTAATCTTCAAAACACACCGGTTGCTGTTGTTATGACTCGTGCCCCACACCTTCGGACATGCACCAAAGATTATACCGTTTTAGAAGCTGGTGCTGTTTTATTAGATTATCAAGTCGATTCTTTGCCCGTTGTCAGTGAAGAAGATCCTAAAAAAGTGATCGGAAAAATCACTAAATCACGGATTTTTAATTATATTATGCAACAAGCAAAACAAACTGAAACCAATCGATAGGAGTAAAAAGAATGAAAAAAAGTGTTCCTTTATACATGATTTCTGATTCAGTCGGCGAAACATCACTCAAACTAGTTAATGCTGTAACAGCACAATTTCCAACTGTCGAATTTGACTTGTCTTATCGCTTTCCTTTCACCAAAGATGAAAAGGAGCTTCACAATATTCTCAGCGATGCATTAAAAGATGGTGCAGTCGTCGTTACTACTTTAGTGAGCGAAAACCTAACTAAGATCGTCGAAGATTTTGGTGAGCGGACAGGATTGCAATACATCAATCTAATGAGTTCATTTATGGACATCATTTACCAAAAATCTGGTGTTGCACCAATGCGTAAAGCTGGTGTCGTTCATAAATTAAATCAAGAATATTTCGATCGTGTCGCTGCAATTGAATTTGCGGTCAAATATGATGATGGTAAAGATGCAAAAGGCTTTTTAGAGGCTGACTTAGTTCTTTTAGGAATTTCTCGGACTTCTAAAACACCCTTAAGCATGTATTTAGCAAACCAACGTTTAAAAGTTGCGAACTTGCCGTTGATCCCTGAAGTTCCTTTACCAGAACAAATCAAACATGTTCCAAAAGAAAAAATCATTGGCTTGGTCATTGAACCTGATGTGCAGAAAAAAATTCGCATGAGCCGCCTGCATTCATTAGGTCTAGCTGAAAATTCTCGTTATTCTGATATCAATCGGATCAAAGAAGAAGTTGATTATGCTTTAAGCGTTTATGATGAATTAGGTGCCTTCACTTTAGACGTCACGAACAAATCGATTGAAGAATCTGCTACTTTGATTTGCGAACATCTAGACAATAACTGGCACGATTAGGAGGAGCTTATGCTATCGACCCGTGAAAAATATTATCAAATGTTAGAAAAAGAATTTAGTAACCCTGAAGCAATCATGACCGAATTAATCAACTTAGAAGCGATCATGCATCTGCCAAAAGGAACCGAACTTTACATCAGTGATATTCATGGGGAGTTCACTGCTTTTGATCATATTCTGCGAACGGGAGCTGGAAATACTAAAGAAAAAATCAGCTTATTATTCGGTGATCGTTTGACTGAACACGAGAAAAATAAATTGGCGATCCTGGTTGCTTACCCGAAAGAAGCACTAAAAGATGCGCACTTTTTTTCTCACAAAGACCGTTCATGGTACCGCAAAAAAATTCGTCAATTACTAGAGCTATTAGCTTTTTGTTCCACTAAATATACACGTTCTAAGGTGCGCAAAGCATTGCCGAAACAATATGCATATATCATTGAAGAATTGATGTACACGGATACGAGTTACCATGATCAGGCAGCCTATTTTGATCAAATATTGTCCCACTTATTAGATTTAAATCAAGGTGGAGTATTTATTACCGCTCTTTGTCAAAGTATCCAACGTTTAGTGGTAGATCATTTACATGTCGTTGGTGATATCTATGACCGTGGGCCAGAAGCAGATAAAATTCTCGATAAGCTAGCCAAACATCCTTCTTTAGACATCCAGTGGGGCAACCACGACATTTTATGGATCGGAGCATATGCGGGTTCGAGAGCATGCTTGCTGACATTGCTTAGAATTGCGGCACGCTATAATTATCTATATGAAATCGAACAAGCCTATGCATTGAATCTACGACCTTTATTTATGTATGCTGAAGAACACTATCAAAAAAATCCAAGCTTCAAACCTAAAGGCAGCAGTGATCAATACTCGATTGAAAGTAGTGATAGTTTGGAAAAAGTCCACCAAGCCTTGGCTATTCTTCAATTTAAATTAGAAGGCCAATTGATCAAACGGCAACCAGAATTTGAAATGGATGATCGTTTACTATTAGAGAAAATTGATTTCAAAGCTGAGACGATTGAACTAAATGGTAAAGAATATCCGCTACAAGGTGGTTGTTTCCAAACGATCCAAGCAGACGTCCATGCCTTGACTGAACAAGAAGAATATGTGGTAGATATGTTATTGTCATCTTTTCAACAATCGATCAAGATGCAAGAACACATCCAATTATTATTAGATAAAGGGTCGATGTATCTAGTTTATAATCAACATCTATTATTCCATGGCTGTTTACCTTTGAAAAAAAATGGTACTTTTCTTCCTTTAAATGTTGCTGACCATGCCTATGCCGGAAAAGAATTATTGAATTTCTTCGAAGAAAAAATTCGTTTAGGCTGTCAAAAGCAGCACACGGATAGTTCAGAAGCGGACTGGATCTGGTATTGTTGGTCTGGAAAAATCTCACCACAATTTGGTAAAAGTGCCATGACTACTTTTGAACGTTACTTTATCGCTGATCAAGCAACGCACAAAGAAGTCAAAAATCCTTATTATCAATACCGAGACACACAAGAGACTTGTAAAATGATTTTAGAAGAATTTGCGTTGTATTCGCCAAACTCTCGCATCATCAATGGACATACACCGATCAAAGTAAAAAGCGGCGAATCACCAATCAAAGGTGATGGAATGCTTTTTGTTATCGATGGTGGCTTGTCAAAAGCTTATCAAAAAACGACCGGCATCGCAGGTTACTCTTTGCTGAACAATTCCTATGGCTTTCAACTAGTGACCCATGATCCGTTTGAATCGATCGAAAACTTATTGCACAAACAAACCGATGAGACCTCTTTGAAACGAGTGATCGATCGTGAGCTTACACGAAACATGATCAAAGACACGACAGTTGGTGAAGGACTGCAAGAACAAATTGATAATCTAAATGGTTTATTAGCCTATCAAACAAAGAAAACAGATTTCATCTAGGATTGATGGAATCTGTTTTTTTCGGTATATTGAACGCGAGGTGAAAAAATGATTGCAGCTTATATCAATATTCTATTTATTTTTATTTTAATGTTTATCGGCTATTTTTTAACCTATAAACAGTGGTTTTCCAATCAAATCGGTGATGCTTTTTCCAAACTCGTTTTACAGATTGCCTTGCCGTGTAATATGTTTTTAACGATCACGAAAAATTTTTCACGTGCTGAATTTTTACAATTAGTGAGTGGAATGATCATCCCACTGTTGTCCATGTTGCTGACGTTTGTGATCAGCTTTCTTTATCAGCGGGTCTTCAATATCTCTCCACATCGCCGAGGAACTTTTTCTACGATGTTTACTTGTTCAAATACGATTTTTATCGGATTACCGATCAACTTAGCGATTTTTGGTGAACGAGCAGTCCCTTATGTATTGCTTTATTATATTGTCAATACGACGATTTTTTGGACTTTAGGTATTTATTTTATTGCTCGCGATAATCCTCAAATCGAACAAGCAACTGTTAATTTTCATTTGCTGCCTATCTTAAAAAAAGTCTTCTCACCTGCACTAATAGGATTTTTATTAGGCCTTTGTCTTGTTTTATTAAATCTTTCGGTTCCCGACTCTTTCGCTACTTTTTTAAGTTATCTAGCTAATTTGACTACACCACTATCGATGTTCATCATTGGGATCATCGTTTACAATGTTGGGATCAAAAATTTAACACTCAACAAAGATATCATTGGTGTATTACTCGGTCGGTATGTGCTTTCACCTTTGATCGTATGGCTATTAGGTCAATGGATCTCCGTTCCACCTTTGATGCTTTCTGTATTTATAATCCAATCAGCTATGCCAGTCCAAAATTCAGTCCCGATTTTAGCCCGCTCGTATCAAGCCGATCAACCTTTTGCGGCTTCTGCTTTAGGCTATTCGATTTTACTCTACTTAGCGTATATTCCTCTGTTGCTTAAATTGATTTTATAAAAAATGCCTTCGAGTAATAAAACTCGAAGGCATTTTTTTATTTAGTCATAATTTTATCGATGCTAGCTAAAGCATTGGCCATGTGCGCGATAATCGCTAATTGATTTAAACGATTGTCACGAATTTTTTCATCTTCGACCATGATCATCGTATCATTGAAATAACGTTCGATTACTGGACGTAAATTAGTCAATGTTTGATAATTTTCAGCCATACTTTGATTGGCAAATTCATCTTTGGCTTCTTTGACAGCGGCATATAATTCTTTCTCGCTATCATTTTCAAAGAGTGCTGGGTCTACTTGATAAGTAATCGTAGTCGGTTCCATTTTCTTTGTTAAATTAATGACACGCGTCAAAGCTTCCATTGTTTCTTTGAAATTATCATCACTGATATGTTTCTCAAAAATTTGTGCAGATTGGAAAATTTGGACCATATCATCTTGCTCTGATTCTACTACTGCATCGATGATATCATGGCGCACATGATGCATTTGTAGACGTTGGCGTAAGCGACCCTTGAAGAATTCAATAAATTCTTTTTGATCACGATTGAAATGGATTCCATAATTCAATTCATCTTCATTAATAGCATCAACTACAGCTCCTTGAAGATCTGTGAATGGGAATGTCCATCCTTGAGCTTCAATGATCCGAACAATTCCATATGTTTGACGACGTAACGCATAAGGATCGTTTGAACCGTTTGGAATCATATCAACCGCAAAGAATCCTAAAACACTATCTAATTTATCTGCAATAGCTAGAACAGCTCCAATTGCTGTTTGCGGCAATTCACCTTCGGCAGAGATTGGTTGGTAATGTTCACGAATAGCTGTCGCAACGGCTGGTTTTTCGCCTTTTAACAATGCGTATTTTTCACCCATGATCCCTTGTAATTCTGGGAATTCACCAACCATATTTGTTACTAAATCAAATTTATAGATTTCAGCTGCACGTTTTAAATCGGTTAGTTCTTCGGTGCTTAGGCCGACCCGTTTCCCGATGATTTGGCTGATCAATCCGACCCGTTTCATCTTTTCATACATACTACCGATTTTTTCATGGAACGTTACATTTTTTAATTTTTCCACTAAATCTTCGATCGATGATTTTTTGTCTTCTTCATAGAAGAATTCACCATCTTCTAAACGGGCTGCCAATACTTTTTGATTGCCTTTCACGACATTGTCTAATTTGACACTGTTCCCATTACGGACAGAAATAAAGTGCGGCAATAACATCCCTGCTTGATTGCGAACTTCAAAATAACGTTGATGTTCTTTCATTGAAGTTACCAATACTTCTTCGGGGATCGACAAGAAGCGTTCTTCAAAGTCGCCGACAAAAGCCGTTGGATACTCCACTAAGTTAGTTACTTCTTCTAATAATTCTGGATCTAAATCAATGACCCATTTATTTTTTTCAGCGATAGCTTCGATTTGTTCTCGGATCATTTGTTGACGCTTTTGTGCATCCGCGATCACGAATTGTTCAGTTAATTTCACATCATATTCGCTTGGATCAGCTAATTCTACTTGGTCACCTAAGAAACGGTGGCCTTCAGTTGTACGACCAGTTTGAACGTCTAAAACTTCAAATGGAATCACTTCTTCATCTAGTAAAGCGACGATCCAGTGGATTGGACGAATGTATTCAAACATCGTTTCGCCCCAGTGCATCATTGTTGGGAAATTCAATCCTTTAACGACATCCACAAGCCCAGTCAATACTTCTTTACTTTCTTTACCATGGATATATTTCGTTACATAAACATATTCCACACCATTCAATTCACGAAAAGTGATTGCATCTGTTGTTAGTCCTTGGCCGCGAACAAATCCTTGGGCCGCCTTGCTCCAATTGCCTTCAGCATCTAAAGCAATTTTCTTAGCTGGACCTTTTACTTCTTCTTGGACGTCTTCTTGACGTTCTGGAATATTCGTTACACGAATTGCCAAGCGACGAGGAGTAGAAAAACTTTCGATCGATTCAAAAGTTAGACTATTGTCAGTCAAAAATTTCGTTACTTTTTCTTCTAATTGTTTGCTACTTGGCCAAACCACATGGGCTGGCATTTCTTCTAAACCGATTTCTAATAATAGATTTTTCGCCATCTTATTTGCCCTCCTGATTCAATAATGGGAAGCCTAATTTTTCACGTTCTGCGACAAATATTTTTGCTACTGCACGAGCCATATTACGGATGCGAGCTAAGTAACCCGCACGTTCTGTAACAGAAACAGCTCCGCGAGCATCTAATAAATTAAATGTATGGCTGCATTTTAAAATGTAATCATACGCTGGATGTACTAAGTTTTCATCGATACAACGTTTCGCTTCAGTTTCAAATTTATCAAAATTTTCTAGCAACATTTCTTGATTGCTTTCTTCAAAAGAATATTTTGAATGTTCATATTCTGGTTGTTTGAAGATTTCACCATATTTAACACCTGAACTCCATTCTAGATCGTAGACACTTTCAACTTCTTGGATATATGAAGCTAAACGTTCTAAGCCATACGTGATCTCAGAAGTGACCGGGTGGCATTGTAAGCCGCCGACTTGTTGGAAATAAGTGAATTGCGTGATTTCCATTCCATCTAACCAAACTTCCCAACCAACACCAGCACAACCCATGGAAGGATTTTCCCAGTTATCTTCCACAAAACGAATATCATGTTCTAAAGGATCGATGCCCAATAAACGTAAACTTTCTAAATACAATTCTTGAATATTCTTTGGTGAAGGTTTCATCACGACTTGGAATTGATGATGTTGATACAAACGGTTTGGGTTTTCACCATAGCGACCATCTGCCGGACGACGAGAAGGTTCGACATAAGCGGCACGCCATGGTTCAGGACCGATCGCACGTAAAAAAGTATACGGGCTCATTGTTCCCGCTCCTTTTTCTGTGTCGTAAGCCTGCATCAGCATACAGCCATTATCTGACCAAAATTTTTGTAACGTCAAAATCATTTCTTGCACCGTTAATTTGCTCATTTTGTTTCCTCCTATAAATTTTCTATGTACGTGATCGTTCCAGTTGTTTGAATGAATGGACGGTTAGATAAAAACGAAAAGTCCCTATGCCGAAAAATCGACATAGGGACGTATTATCAACGCGGTTCCACCCTACTTCCAAGCAAGTAATACCTGGCAGCTTTATTCACGTGTGCTCACAAACGCCAATACAAATCTGTTTCCATGTTAGGCTCTCACTATCCCTGACTCGCTATGATTTCCACAAATTTTAAATTTGATCTTCGCACCTATTCAACTTGTTACTATAATAGCGACACCAGACCCCTTTTGTCAAATCATTCATCAAATAAAATAGACTAGTTGAAAAATTGAACCAATTTATTACTATTTTTTTGTATACTAAACGTACTATTTTAATTATCTGCCATTCTAAATCAACGAAAGGTGTCTATAGAATGTTTTCAAAAAAGAAACGTTGGTTGACCTATTATATCATTCTTTTTTTCGGAAGCCTCATCATTCAGTGGCTCTTTGAATTATTTACTAATGGTTGGTCGAGCAAAATCTTTTTCAAGCTGATCAGTATGCTAGCTTTTCTAGCACTTACTTATTTACTTGAGTTCAACTTTTTTATATCCATTTATCTACGCATCACTGCGTACATCTTTTATTTGTTTATTGTTGGAACGTTTGCTTCACTTGTTTTATATCAGAATCCTGTTTCTGATTTAGCAATTTTCGTTTATTTCTTTTTATCTTTTATCGGTGGTATGCTTTGGAGCATTATTTTGCACTATTTAAAGAAAGAAACATAAGCTTAGAAGCCTCAATAGACTTTAAGCTTATGTTTCTTCTTTTGGTTTTAAAACATCTTGCCACTCACTCATTTGATCAATAAATTTTTTACTCTTCAAATGCAGACCGATATATTCATCATATAATTGATCTAATGTTTGGCGGATCGCTTTTTTGGTTTCAGGTTTTAAATTGATGGTATTGATAGCATCATAATTGATACTATTAAACATGCGAATAAAATATACTGCTCGTGGATCTGCATGATAACGATGTGGATCCATTGACCAATGTTCCTGGCATAATACCCCATTATATTTTGATGAATAGTCAAAAGCACCGGTCGTTTTTCCACATACTCCGCAGCGTTGCCAATTCAAAGCGACACCAAAACGTTGCATGATCTGAACTTCAAAAATATTCATGATCGTTTCGCCATCGGCTCCATCATTCATTCGTTGGAGCGCATCTTTTGTAAATCCATACAATGCTGGATCATAAACATGGTCTTCAATAGCTGCATCTGCTAACCCTAAAATATAAGAACCATACGCATTTAAAAAGATATCTTCTTGCAATTTACGCAACGGCTTTATTTCTTTGGCACTATTCAAAAATGACAAGCCATCTGTTTTTAAATTTCCAATAAAAACAGCTTCAGTAAATGGTTGGATCGCTGTTTGCAATGGATTATTCGCCCGATGAGCACCTTTAGCAAAAAACATGACTTTGCCCGCAGATTCTGTAAATATCTTGATCAATTTGTCCTTTTCCTTATAATCTCGACTAAACAAAATCATTCCTCTTGTTTCACCGATTTGAGCCATGTCATTCACCTTCCTCAAGTAAGAAAAAAGGCTGTGACACTACGCCACATCCTTTCCTCCGATCAAATCATTTTTTAGCGACTTAATAATCGTCTTTTCGATAACCATAATCTTGTAGGTAAGTTTGTTTATCGCGCCAATCCTTTTGGACTTTAACCCAAAGCTCTAAATAAACTTTATCCGCAAGCAATGTTTCAATATCTTTTCGGGCTTGAATACCGATATTTTTCAGCATCTTACCACCTTTACCGATAATGATTCCCTTTTGACTTGTTCGTTCAACAATGATCGTTGCTTGAATATGAACTTTATCATTCTCATCACGTTTCATTGAATCAGTAACAACCGCCACTGAATGAGGAACTTCGTCTCTTGTTAATGTTAAAACTTTTTCACGAATCAATTCAGAAACAATAAAGTATTCTGGGTGGTCGGTAATTTGATCATCTGGGAAATATTGTGGACCTTCATCCATTTGGTCTACTAATGTATCTAAAAGATGTTCAACATTGTTTCCTTCGGTCGCCGAGATTGGGATAATTTCTTTGAAATCCATGATTGTCCGATAATCATCAATAATGGCTAACAGAGCATCTGGATGAACCGTATCGATTTTATTGATAACAAGATAAACCGGGACTTCCTGTTTGCTTAAACGTTCCAAGATGAAATCATCTCCGCGTCCACGTTTTTGATCTGCGCTGATCATGAACATGATCGCATCTACTTCCCGCAACGCACTGTAAGCCATCTCTACCATATAATCGCCTAAACGATGTTTTGGTTTATGGATTCCGGGAGTATCGATAAAAACGATTTGTGCTTCAGGAATCGTATAGACTCCCTGAATTTTATTTCTAGTTGTTTGAGCTTTATCACTCATGATCGCGATTTTTTGACCTACGATGCGATTCAATAATGTTGATTTACCGACATTTGGACGACCAACGATGGCTACGAAGCCAGATTTATGTTCTGTCATAAATAAATTCCTTTCGTTTAAGAAAGACTTTACGATTTAAGCACGTACGCTTTCGTAAAGACTAATACTACAAATTCATGTGGGCTAAAAAAATTTAAAGAAAAAGCTTGATGATTTTAGGCAGAAAAATGATCGCACCTACGATTGCTGAGAAAGCCGAGGTTACTAATACTGCTCCAGCAGCCATATCTTTGATTTTTTTTCCGATTGGATGAAAATGAAAATCCGTGACCATATCAACAACATTTTCAAAGATCGTATTGATGATTTCCACTATCCAAACAAGAAAAACCGCTAAAAAGATCCATAACCATTCTAATACAGAAACGCGAAGTAAGAAAGCGACCAAAATCGCCATTAGACCAAACACAACATGCGCACGCATATTTCGTTCTTCCTGAAAAACCGTTCGAATACCTTGTAACGCAAATTCTAAAGAAGTGATAAAATGCTTATTTTTCTCTGTTTTATCTTTTAAGTCCATAGGCATCTAATATCTCTTTCTGTAGACCAAACATCTCTTTCTCATCTTCAGGCGTCATATGATCATAGCCATTGATATGCAGGAATCCATGAACGGCAAGAAAACCTAATTCGCGATCGAAGCTATGGCCATAATCTTCGGCTTGTTCTTTGGCACGTTCAATCGAAATCATGATGTCTCCAAGGTTCCGGGGCATTGGATTTTCTTCATCCATGATAATCGGAACTTCACCTTCACCTTCTTCTTCTAAGGCAAAGCTGATCACATCTGTTGGTGCATCCTTTCCACGATAATCACGATTGATCACTTGGATCGCCGCATTATCCATAAAAGTCACCGACATTTCTGTATCCTTCGGCAACGCTAAATGATCCGCTGCAAATTGTAAAATACTATCGATTTCTTGGATTTTTTCCTCAGAGACTTGCTCTGTTTCATCAATAAAAGTTATATCCATTATGCTTCTCCTTTATTCTCTTGCTCTTCTTTCATTTTTTCAGCTTCTGATTTCATTCTTGGGTATTTGATCCTTGAATGGAATGTAGAACTCAAGCCGCTGATCAATGATTTTTCAATGATTCGAATCTCTTTTAAGGTCAAACCCGATTCATCTAGTTGGCCATCGCTGATTCGTTCTTCAATCAAGTTATGCACAAACTCTCTGATCTTTTCGATGGATGGATGATCCATTGCTCGGACAGCTGCTTCACAACTATCCGCAATATTAACCACACCCGCTTCTCGTGTCTGTGGTTTAGGCCCTGGGTAACGAAACTCCGCCTCAGTTATCTCTGGGTTTCGTTCCTTTGCTTTGAAATAGAAGAATTTCATTAACGTTGTTCCATGGTGTTGATAACAAATATCGATCACCATTTGAGGCATTTTATATTCTTTTAAAATTTTTGCCCCTTCGATCACATGTCCAAAAATAATCTGCTTGCTATCTTCTGGTAATAAGAAATTATGTGGATTCTCTGCTCCAGTTGGCAAGTTTTCAACGAAAAAGTTCGCATGACGAATTTTTCCAATATCATGATAATAACAAGCAACTCGTGTCAGCAGTGAGCGACCGCCAATTTCAGCGACCGCATTGGCACTCAGATTGGCTACCATCATAGAGTGATGGTAGGTTCCAGGTGCCTCTTCTAACAGTTGTTTCAACAGCGGATGGTTCGGATTACTTAATTCATTCAACGTAATCACTCCGCTATCGGTTACTAACAATTCGATATATGGCTGTAAACCCATCCCCATAATGAAAGATAAAATACTGGCAGCTACTGCACTTAACAATAGACCCCACGTTTTACTATCCGCAAAAGATAATCCTTGATAAACACTCAAAACAACGGACCAAACAATCGGAAAAGCCACGATCCATAAAAGCGCTTGTTTGATTTGATCAGATAATCGTTGTTGTTTGACCATAATAGCTAGGATTCCAGAAAAAATATATGTCATCAAAATGACTGGTAACATATTGGTTCCCACAGCGCTATAGTAGATCAATAGTGCGAAAGCCGATTGGAATACAGCTGATAATGCTCCTGCTCTGCGATTAACAAACACCGTTAAAATCAGCGGCATAAATGCAGCGGGGAAAAATAATGCCAAATTATTCGCATTGCTATTTTGAAGGACTTGCAAGATTTTCATAATCGAAATACCGATAATCATCGTGGCACTATAAAACAAGACAAAGCGGACACGCTGAAATTCTACATCGAATTGACGACTATAGAACCACAGTAAAACGCTTTGTAGTAAGACAGCTAATACCATGGCAATCATCGGAAAAACGGAGGTACTCGAACTTGTTAGTCCTAGTAATCTCAATTTATTGATCGCGTTCGAATCGATCTGACTTCCTTCACGGACGATCACTTCACCTTGGTAGATCATCACTGGCTGAACTGAATCACTCGCTTGTTCTTTTAATTCATCCGTTCGTTTTTGATTCAACGTATCGTTGATCACGATACCCAGATCGATCAAATAACGCATGACTTGATTTGATTGATCAGACAAAGACAATGCTTGAATACTCTCTGACGCTTGCTGCTTATAGCCAGAAAGATCACTTTGACGAATCCGTTTAGCCATTTGTTCATCGATCAGTTTCAAACTTTCAGTTTCAACTTTTTCTAAATCTGCTGTACTCAACTGTACAGCGACTTGATAGAATTCCTCCGGAAACTGCTGATAGAAAGTAACAGTATCCTGATCTAAACCTTCAAACTTCTTTTTCACTGCCGCTACTCGCTCATCTGTCGTAGGCTGAGGAATCTTTTCCCCATCTTTGGCTTGCGAAACTTTTGTTTGATAATTTTTATCCAACTCGCTATTTGATTTTTCTATCAATGTGATCAATTGACTGATACGATCATGTTGCGTTTGAGCCAAATCAGATTGATAAGTGTATTCTGGTGTCACTGCTTCTTCTGCTAATTGCCGTTTTTGCTCTGTTTCAGCTTTGTTTTCAATCGTTTTGTTGGCACGGATACTTTCCGTAGCTACTTGTCCCTCTTTGTAGTCAACGCTTTTTTGGATGACACTTGTCACCATGATCAAGATTAAAATAAGCGAAAAAACACCCAGAATGATCGGAATAAACTTTGAACCCAACTTTTTCAGCAAGTTGTTGATTGGTCGATTTAACATCCCATTCCTCCTAACTAGCCTTTGTTGTTCTTCAAGTTTTCATGCTCATACGCTTCAATGATTTCTGCGACAACGGGATGACGAACGACATCTCCAGCTTCAAAACTTACAAAACGAATTTTTTTGATTCCTCGTAATGTTCGCTCTGCATGGATTAAACCGCTTAGTTGCCCTTTTGGTAGATCGACTTGTGATGTGTCACCATTCACGATCATCTTAGAATTGAAGCCTAAACGAGTCAAGAACATTTTCATTTGTGAGATCGTCGTATTTTGCGCTTCATCCAAAATGACGAATGCATCATCTAAAGTACGGCCACGCATATAAGCAAGTGGCGCAATTTCGATTACTCCACGTTCTAATAAACGATTCGTATGTTCCATCCCAAAAATTTGATGTAGTGCATCATACATTGGACGTAAATACGGATCGACTTTCTCCTTTAGATCTCCTGGTAAAAAGCCCAAACTTTCTCCCGCTTCCACTGCTGGTCGAGTCAAAATAATTCTTTGGACTTCTCCTTTTTTCAAAGCTGCAATTGCCATGACGATGGCCAAATATGTCTTACCCGTCCCAGCTGGTCCGACACCGAAAACAACATCGGATTTTCGAATCGCTGCAATGTAACGACTTTGGCCAATATTTTTAGGCCGAATTGGTTTACCATTACGATCTTTTAACAATTCTTCTTCATACATCATTACAAATTCGTCTAAATGATTGTCACGCCCTAAACGTAGTGCCGTCATTACATCGGGTGTGGCTACTTTAATCCCGCGATCGATCAAAATTTGTAACGCACGAATGATCTCCATTACCAACTTAACTTCCTCTTTAGGTCCGATAATCTGAATGGTCTCACCGCGTGTATTGATCGTTGTCTCGGTATTGTCTTCTAAAAATTTTACATGTTTATCATGGGTTCCCAAAAGCATACTGATGTCGTCTTTGCCATCAAGCTTTATTTCTAACGACTCAAAATCGTTGTTATTCAACAAGCGTTCTCCCCTTCGTTTCATCATTTCCTTCCTATAATACCACACTCTAAATAAAAGAAAAATTGTCTAAACTTTTACTAAAAAAATCATAAACTCTTTAGTTATTTAAGTATGAGATTATTCAAAGTTTTATAGTTTTTTTACACCGACAAAAAAAGCCGAGAGAAAATTCTCTCGGCTCATGATTGCTGCTATTGTAGAAGCTCTTTAACGATTGCATTAACTTGATTGCCATCGGCTTTGCCTTTGACTTTCGGCATCACTGCACCCATCACTTTACCAAATTCCTTTGATGAAGTCGCTCCTGTTTTTGTAATTGCTTCTTGAACAATTGCACGAATCTCAGCTTCTGAAAGTTGAGCTGGCAGATATTTTTCAACAATTACGATTTCCTTTTTGACTTTATCAGCCAAATCGGTGCGATCAGCTTTTTCAAACTCAGTCAAAGAATCACGACGTTGTTTCATCTCACGAGATAAAACGGTCAATTCTTCTTCATCATCTAATTCCTGACCTTTTTTGATCTGCTCATTTTGAATCGAAGCTTTAAGCATCCGGATCACTTGCAAAGACTCTTTATCCTTTGCTCGCATCGCTTGCTTCATGTCTTCATTCAAGGTAGTAAGTAGTGACATCGAATCACTCCAATCACAAACTAGAATTTCTTACGTTTTCTAGCTGCTTCTGATTTTTTCTTACGTTTCACGCTTGGTTTTTCATAAAATTCACGTTTGCGAGATTCTTGTAGAGTCCCTGCTTTTGAAACGGAACGTTTGAAGCGACGAAGAGCATCGTCAAGAGATTCATTTTTACGAACCACTGTTTTTGACATATAAATTCCCTCCCTCCGGGCTTGAAATGTAACCGTTTTTGTTATTGAAATGTACTTTCAAAAAACAAGACCGTCCATAAGTCATTATATCTAATGGGCTATTTTGAGTCAAGGTGCCCGATGATTTTAATTTTTAATTTATTCATTAAGTTTTTGACAATTTTCGCAGCGTCCAAACAATTCAAAACGATGTCCTTCGATCTCACATCCACTTAATTGCTCTTCAAAGAAGTTCATTGGACACATGTGGACCTCTTTAGTCTTACCACAAACCGTACAAATAAAATGATGATGATGATCAAAATTCCCGCTGCAGCTAAAGCGGAACTTCATTTCTCCCTGCAGTTCAGTATCTTCAATCAAACCAATCTCACAAAATTCTCTCAAGTTACGATAAACTGTATCATAGCTTAAACCCGGAAATTGTTCATTCAAATAATCATAAACTTCACGAGCAGATACATATCGATTACGTTTAATCAAATAGTCTAACAATGTCTCACGTTTTTTTGTATATTTAAAACCATTTTCTTTTACCTTTACTAAGGCTTTTTCCAACAACGTCGTCTGTTCCATAATATCCCTCATTTCAAGTGTAATGATTCCGAACAACCTGTATGGTATAATAGATTATTACCGATTGCAAGGGGGAGTACTTTATGGACAGTGAAAAACAAAATGACTTAGTCACTATTTTTATCATCTCCGATTCTGCTGGAGAGACTGCTTCTAAATTAGCACAAGCTTCAATGGCGCAATATCCGACCGTTGAATTTTGTTTGTTTCGACGAACCTTTATCCACAGCGAAGAATTACTTATGAAAGCATTAAACGATGCTAAAGCAGAAAATGGCATGATCATTTATACATTGATCGATCCAAAACTTTCAAAAATCGCGCAAGAATTTTGTGCTCATGAAGATTTATTCACGATGGATCTACTAAATCCTGTAGTCAATGAAATCGGCAAACGTGCTCAAATCGACCCTTCTGGTGAACGCGGCGCCTTACATCATTTAAATGATAATTATTTCAAGCGAATCAAAGCGATGGAATTTGCTGTAAAATACGACGACGGAAAAGATCCGCGTGGTTTTCTAGAAGCAGATGTCGTATTACTAGGTGTTTCACGGACTTCAAAAACACCTTTAAGTTTATATTTGGCCAATAAAAATTTAAAAGTAGCGAATCTGCCCTTGATTCCTCAAGCACACATTCCAAAACAATTATTTGAAATCGATCCGAAAAAAATTGTTGGCTTGACCAATGATCCTGAAGTGTTGATCGGTATCCGTAAAGAACGCATGCGTGCTTACGGTCTGAATCCTGAAACAGCCTATTCCGATCGCGAAAAAATTCAAGCTGAATTAAAATTTGCTCATGACCTTTACCATAAATTAGGCTGTGAGATTATCAATGTAGCAACACTTTCAATCGAAGAAACAGCTGCCATGATCATGAATGCTTTAAATCTTGACGATCACAGCTATTACTTTATGGAAGAAGATGCAGAAAGCTGAGCCTATTATGCTCTCAGCTTTCTCTTTTTTTGTCTTTGGCGAATCTCCGCTAATTTATACGGCGTTAATTGATAAACATCATTCAACCAATTATGATAAAACAAATGTGCATGTGCCCGCCAATAATTATTGATTTTCCCGTCTTCATAATAATTTTCTGGTGGATCCGTAGGGATTCCTCGTTCATGATCCCGAAGATATTCTTTAGCTAAAGTATCTGTTCCATACTCAAAATGTCCCAACATAAAAATGTCATGTTCGTCTTCTGATATTAAAATTGCCGACTGTTCCCACTGATCTTTTGCCACGACTTTGATGGGGCTTTGTTGGACTTGAGCTTCATTGATACCAGTATAACGTGATTGCGGCATCCAAAAACGATCATCAAATCCACGGAACAGCCGATGATCAGATTGTAGTTCTTGTTGGAAGATTCCAAATAATTTTTGTTTAAAAGGGACTTTTTCAATTCCAAAATGATGATACAACCCTGCTTGAGCGCCCCAACAAATATAGATCACCGAAGTAACCGCTTCTTGGCTCCACTCCATGATTTCTACTAATTCTGGCCAATAATCCACTTCTTCGAAAGCTAATTGTTCGATTGGCGCACCAGTGATGATCATTCCATCGTAACAAGTCGCTTTGATTTGCTCAAATTCCAGATAATATTTCGCTAGATGTGTTTTATCTGTATGTTTGTGCTGATGCGATCGAATTTTTAAAAAATCAACTTCGATCTGTAATGGGCTTTGACTAATCAAGCGTAATAAATCAATCTCCGTATTGATTTTTTGCGGCATCAAATTTAAAACCAATAATTTAAGCGGACGGATATCTTGTTTCTCCGCACGTGAATTATTGATAGCAAAAATATCTTCTGTTTCTAATATTTTTTTAGCTGGAAAATCTGTTTCCAAACGAATTGGCATGTTCTATTCCTCCATTACTAACGATTAATAAAAAAATCCGTCCTTTCAATATATGAAAGGACGGATTTTTCCGTGGTACCACCTTGGTTCAATGCTCTTTTAAGAACATTCTCTTGTCGTATTGCTACGTACAGCTATATCGGGCTTTCCCGTGTCTTTAGCTAGACAAATACTCCCAGACCATCTTCCAATTGACTGCTGCTGCTTTTTCTCAGCGTACCAAAGCTCTCTGTCGAGTCCAATCAACTGTACTCTTCTTTTCTACGTATTTTAAAATATTTGAACGCCCTCTTTTTCAATTGAAAGGACTTCGATCGTTGCTTTTCCATCGATGCCTTTCAAAGCACGTACAAGCTTTTTAGTTTTTTCGGGTGCTGATAAAACTAACACTGTTGGACCTGCACCGCTTAAAAAGCTGCCATAACCTCCATAGACTTTACAAATTTTACGAATATCAGCTAGATGAGGAACCAAACGTAAACGATATTTTTCATGCAAAATATCGCGTTCCATCATTTTTCCAGCTAATGGCAGATTGCCATTTAAAATTGCCGCGATCATGACATTTCCGATTGAGCTAGCCTTGACCGCATCACGATAACTCATTTCTGTTGGTAAAACAGCACGACTGTTAGCCGTCAATAGTTCATGATCAGGAATGTAGGCAATCACATCGCATTCAGGAAAATAATGTTTTACAAAATTGACTCTGCCTTCGTTATAACTTGCAACTACAAAATCCCCGCAAATAGCTGGTGCAACATTATCTGGATGGCCTTCGATTTTTGTCGCATAAGCAACTTTTCGCTCGGTCGTCATACCTAAATTTCCTAAACGATTGGCTAACTCAATCCCCGCAACAACAACTGAAGAACTACTGCCCAATCCACGAGCGATTGGAATATCTGAAGTCATCGTCAAATAATGTGGTTTTAAATGCGGAGCTAACTCTAATGCAGTTTTGATCAATAGATTATTTTGATCAGAAGGAATTGACGCCCCTAATTGATGTTCGATCTGCCATTGGTTTGTTTCGTGACCGATTTCAATCGTTAGATATTGTGACAAGGCAATCCCACAAGAATCAAAACCTGGACCTAGATTAGCACTCGTTGCAGGGACTCTGATTTTCATAGCGCCGCCACTCCTTCACGCAGATGTCGACGCATGTCCTCAAGGTCACTCATTTTGTTAATTTTGATTGTTGTTTGATTAATCGCAGTATCGGGATCTTTTAAGCCATTTCCGGTAAAAACAGTAACGACGGTTTCTCCAGGTTTGATCCGACCGTTTTTCACATGTTGGATCACTCCTGCTAAAGAGGCTGCCGAACCCGGTTCAACAAAAACTCCTTCTTGTGAGGCAACTTTTCGATAAGCATTCAAAATTTCGTCATCTGTAACTGAATCAATATACCCGTTTGATTCGTCACGAGCATTCTCTGCGAGTGTCCAACTAGCAGGATTGCCGATCCGGATTGCCGTCGCCACTGTTTCCGGGTTTTTAATAGTTTTTTTCTGAACGATGGCTGCAGCGCCTTCTGCTTCAAAACCATGCATCCGTGGTAGATCAGTTCCTTTTTTTGTATGCCATTCTTTGAAACCTTTCCAATATGCTGAAATATTTCCAGCATTTCCCACTGGAATCGCCAAAACATCTGGAGCCTTTTCTAATTGTTCACATATCTCGAAAGCCGCAGTTTTCTGTCCTTCTAAACGATAAGGATTTACTGAGTTGACTAAAGCAACAGCCTCAGTTTCTGCGATATCACGAACTGCTTCTAAAGCTTCATCAAAATTTCCGAGGATCGAAATGATATCTGCTCCATAAGCAATTGCTTGAGCTAATTTTCCTAACGCAATTTTTCCATCAGGAATCACTACATATGCTTTGATCCCTGCGCGTGTCGCATAAGCTGCTGCTGCCGCACTGGTATTTCCCGTTGAAGCACAAATGATGGCCTTTGCACCCTCTTCTACTGCTTTGGCTACTGCCATGACCATGCCCCGATCTTTGAATGAGCCGGTAGGGTTGAGACCTTCATATTTCCCATACAGTTCAATCCCTAATTCTTTTGATAGATTCTTCAATGGAATTAATGGGGTATTTCCTTCAGCTAATGCTAGTTGAGGCGTATTTTCAGTAATCGGTAAATAGTCCTGATATTTTTTTAATAATCCTTCATACATAATTATTCCCCCATAACTTTCATTGATGATAACAAAGTAAAACCTTTTTCCTCATTAATTGCTTTTTTGATCGCTTCAATGTTTGTTTCCGACGTTTCATGGGTCACTAAAACAACTCGAGCATTTTTACTTTGATTTTTTTCTTGCACTACTTGTTCAAAACCGACTTTTAATCGTGTCAGGATCTCAGCTAATTTTAAAAATTGTCCTGGTTCATCCGGCATTTCTAACGATAAAAAATATTTGCTCATAATTTTATTTGCCGGAATCAACTTAGTTGGTTGCGTGTACTCAGTAAAACGATGGCCAATCGTATCGAGTTGGATTTTGTTTACGATCGTCATTAAGTCAGCTACGATGCTTGTTGCTGTAGGTCGAGCGCCTGCTCCAGGTCCATAATACATCGATTCACCAATACCCGAGCTTTTAATAAAAACAGCATTCATTTCATTGTGGATCGATGCTAATGGATGTGTGCTAGGAACTAAAACGGGACTTACTTCTACAGCAATGCCGTCTGTTCTTTTGATGGTTGAACCGATCAATTTTACTGTATAGCCTAATTGTTCTGCTGTCACCACATCGGCTGCTGCCAAACCGCGAATCCCTTTGATCGTTACTTGATCCATTTGAACAGTCATTCCAAATGCAAATTTACTTAGTATGATCATTTTATACGCAGCATCGATACCATCTACATCATTGGTCGGGTCGCTTTCAGCAAAACCTAAACGCTGAGCTTCTGCTAAAGTTTCTTCATAAGTCTGATGTTCTTGCACCATTTTAGTTAACATATAATTAGTCGTTCCATTAACGATCCCTAAAACTTCAGTGATCTCATCAGCGGCTAAACTATTTGCGATCGTCCGTAAAATGGGAATGCCGCCAGCTACACTAGCTTCATAATAAAGATTGCGATGTTGTTCTTGCGCTAACGCAGCCAATTCACTACCATACTGGGCAATCAAATCTTTATTCGCTGTCACAACATGTTTTCCAGCTAGAAGAGCTTGTTTGATATAACTTTTAGCCGGTTCAATTCGTCCCATAACTTCCACAACTATCGTGATTTCCGGGTCATTCAAGATGGATTCTAATTCAGTCACTAATTCTAATTGATATTTTTTTGCTAACTTTTTTTTGTTTTCATCTGGGCGAACCAAGGCTTTGGTTACGGTTAGCGGACCACTGATGCTGTTTCTGATTTTTTCTTGATGATCGGATAAAATTTCTAAAACACCAGTCCCTACGACACCTAAACCTAGTAAGCCTACCTTGACCGCTTTTTCCATAATCCGCCTCCAATTAGATTGCATTATCATTAAATCTATCATTTATTTTTAATATTTAGCTATCAGTATAACAAAAAAAAACTAAAAAAAAAGAGCTTTTCCGAAAAAGGAACTGACACTATAATTAGATACAATTAAAAAAGAGCACCTCAAATTTAGTAAAATAAATTTGGAGGTGTTTTTCTAATGGCAAAACATAATTATTATCCGGAGAAATTAAAAATTCAAATCGTTGAGAGATTATTAGCAGGAGAATCAGGTTCCTCCCTTCGGGAAGAATTTAATATCCCAAGTAGAGGAACAATATATAGGTGGAAACAGTGGTACATGAAAGGAGAAATTCACCGTTTAAAAACTTCTTCAGGTCGTCCTTTAG